>JBLHMH010000001.1:0-50869 GCA_047621785.1 Polaribacter sp.
GTGCTCTTCAGGCAGGGTGCACAGCCTGTTCATGTGTGTGGTGCTGCCGTCAACATATTCCCAAACTAGCTGTTCGCCGTCCAGATAGCGTTTAACCACTAATGGCCCCCAACCGAAGGCATGAAACGCCAGCACCTCATTGTTCCAGAGCATAGAGGCTGTAGTACGCATGCAGTACTCTTTCTCGCCTGCGATGAAAAGTACCGAACCTTCGGTATCATTAGTATTGAGGCCTGCGGTGCTATTCAAGCCATAGTCATGGATGATGCCAGCAGCAGTAATCACGGTGCGGCTGCCACATTGTTCAACACGTTCAATATGCCCTGTGTGACCGCCTTTAACGCCTATCCAAAGACCGCGAATGTCGGCTGCTACAGCCGTTAGAGGCTCTGTGCAGTTAGCTAAAATTGGCAGTGGGAAATGACTATAGGCACACGCAGGGGTATTACCTTTGGCAATATCGATGGCCATTTTCCCGCTCCCATCTAGCTCAGGTAGCATACAATAATTAACTGTGCTCCCATCTCCGGCCAAAGTGCTAGGGTCGGTGGTTAAGGGTGGCCGCGAAGTGAAGAAGGCCAGCCAGAAGAGAAAAACAGCTAGCGTGATAGCTACCCCTAGGATGACCAATAAAGTACGTTTCATTAGAGCAATGCAAGATGTAGCAATGCGGCCACTAGCGCCAATGCCATAGGCACAAGCAGTTTAGGCCCGCCGATAATGGCCCAAGGTGCGCTGGGGTATGCAAAGGTTCTTGCAAGAGATTCCAGTTTCAGCTCATGGTGTTTACTACCCACCGTTTCGGGCAAAACCTCTAATAAGTCGCGGCGACTGCGATAGCGCACCATGCCTGCAGCTGTCCAGTTATCAGTACCGCAGCCAATGTCTTCGATATTGCCACTCGCAGCGCGGGCGATAAGAACCGGATGCCCTGCACGTTTTAGTAAATTGCCTAAAAATACTTTTTGATAAGCAGCCAGTTTTTTGCGTGACTCATCTAAAGGCTCTTTAAGTTCCAGTAAATTAACCATCACGAAATCTTTACCATCGTCTTGTTCGAAGAAATGGCGGATAGCATTGATTTGCTTCGCACTGTAAGTACTTCGTGATTCAAGTAGCTTAACCGCGCTTTGCGCTTCTTCATAAGTAATCTTACGCCTAATGCCGATATACCAAAACCAAAACCAAACATAGATCAGGGCGGCAATGCCCCAGATAACGGTCGCTGTCATATTAGTTCATTACTTCTTTAGTTTAATATTGGCATAAAGTATGCCACATGATAATGTGATCGTCTAGAGATCAAACCATCTACAGGCCTGAGCGGCTTGGGCGAGCCAATTTATTAACCGGAGCTTTAAATGAAAAAGATTATTGCCTATCTACTGCTTGTCATGGCTGTGCTAGGCGCAATCGTTTGGCTGAATAAAGCCACGGTCTTGCTAGCTGTCGTTAATTATCAAGCAGATAAACAATACGCTGGGCGTAAACCTTTTTATAAGGTCCCTTGGAGCCCAGGACCATCTCAGGCCGAACGATCCGTTATTGAACGTCGACCTAATATTATTCTGATTGTCGCCGACGACCTTGGTTTCAATGATATTTCAACTTTTGGCGGTGGCGTCGCCAACGGCGAGATAACAACACCAAATATTGATAAGTTGGCTGCCGACGGGGTGGTGTTCGAACAGTCTTACTCAGGGGCAAATACCTGTGCGCCTTCACGAGGTATGTTGATGACAGGACGCTACCCAAGTCGTACTGGTTTTGTATTTACACCGATGCCAAGTTCCATGGGCAAGTTAGTGAGTGTTATCACGGATGGAATGGACCAAAACCTACCTGACGCAGTGTTCGATGAAGAATTATCCGCAAGCAAGCTGCCCTATGCAGAGCAAGGCTTACCAAGCGATGAAATCACAGTTGCCGAGTTGCTCCAGGCTAAGGGCTACTATACTGCGCATATTGGTAAGTGGCATCTTGGTCGCTCAAATGGAATGGCGCCCAGAGATCAGGGCTTCGATGATAGCTTGATGATGCAGAGTGGCTTGTACTTACCCGAGGATCACCCAGAAGTAGTGAATGCCAAGCTCAACCTTGATCCGATTGATAAATTCTTATGGGCGCGCATGCGGTATGCGGCCAGCTTTAACGAAGCGAATACTGCAGGGTTTACGCCTGGCGGTTACCTAACCGACTATTACACCGATGAATCGATAAGAGTGATTGAGGCTAATAAAGACCGTCCATTCTTTTTGTACCTTGCGCACTGGGGTGTGCACACGCCGCTGCAAGCAACGCGAGAAGACTACGATGCGGTGGGTGACATTAAGCCGCATCGCTTACGTGTATACGCAGCAATGATACGCGCGCTAGACCGCAGCGTAGGGCGCATAATGGACAAACTAGAGCAAGAGGGCATGACCGAAAATACAATGGTGATTTTTACCAGTGACAACGGCGGGCCGGGTTACCTTGGCCTGCCTGAAGTTAATAGCCCATACCGAGGTTGGAAAATAACCTCGTTCGAAGGCGGACTAAAAGTCCCGCTGTTTATAAAGTGGCCCGCCAAATTAGCAGCAGGTAGCAAGGTAACAGCGCCAGTGGCTCATATTGATGTAATGCCAACCATCATGGCGGCCGCCAGTGTTGATATTCCGTCCCAAATCGATGGCAACAATCTATTGCCATTGACCAATGCTGAAACAGCCTTGAATTGGCAGCGCGAATCTTTGTTTTGGGTGAGTGACCATTCGCAAGTTGTGCGCCACGGCGACTGGAAGCTACAGCTTAATACCCGGCCGAGCGACGGCTTGCATAAGTGGCTATATGATCTGGCGGCAGATCCTACTGAGCAAAATAACTTGGCAGATACTCGTGTTGATAAGTTGGCCGAGCTTGAGGGCTTGCTGGCGGATTACAATGCAACATCACGTGCACCATTGTATCCAGCGACAGTCCAGATGCCAGTGATGATTGATAAAACACTGGCTGAGCGTTTCTTTGTTGGCGACGAGCACGTATTTACTCCAAACTAAAAAGCTATTATTCTAAATAGCTTAAAAAACCTTGAAAGTACAAGTAGAGAACAATTATGGATTTTTTGAGAACGCCTGATGAACGCTTTACTAATCTACCTGACTTCCCGTTCGCGCCCAACTACCTTGACGTAGACGATACTGAAGGTGCCAAGCTGCGGATCCACTATCTAGACGAAGGCCCTCGGGATGGGCCCATTGTCTTACTCATGCACGGCCAGCCGGTGTGGTCGTATTTGTATCGGTTTATGATTCCCGCGTTAGTAGATGCTGGTTATCGAGTAATCGTACCAGATCTGGTAGGCTTTGGGCGCTCCGACAAGCCGACCAAGCAAGCCGACTATACCTTTGCGAAACACGTAACCTGGATGAGTGACTGGTTAACCCAGATGGACCTTACCGATGTCACTGTGTTTTTTCAGGATTGGGGAAGCTTAATCGGTCTAAGGTTAGTCGCTGAATTCCCTGAGCGCTTTAGTCACGTGGTATTGGCAAACGGCGGCTTACCTGCGGGTATGATTCCGCCTCTATTAGGCAAGATTCTACAATGGGTGTACCCATTTTTAGCGGTTGTCAAAGCAGAGGAGCTGGGTGCTAAGTTTAGGGTTAAATGGGGCGTGCCTGGCTTTCTTTACTGGCGCAAGTACGCCGCGCAAAGCCCAGATTTTTCGATAGCTGATGTTATGCGAGTTACCGCTAGGCAGGCGCTGTCTGACGAAGTCCTAGGCGCCTATGAAGCGCCTTTTCCAGATCAAAGTTATATGGTCGGTGCGCGTCAATTTCCGACCCTAGTCCCGGTATTTGTCGACGAACCCGAAGTAGATGAAAATAAAGCGGCCTGGCGAGTATTGCGCAAATTCGATAAGCCCTTTATGACGGCATTCGCTGATAATGATCCAGTTACTGCTGGCGGAGATAAAAAGTTTTTAGAACAGGTTCCTGGTTGCAAGGGCGTGGCACATCGAACCATTAGCAGTGCAGGCCATTTTTTGCAGCAGGACCAACCGCTTCAGTGCGTGCGTGCAATTCTTGACATTAACGGGAAGTCTTAAGGTTTATTGAGCAGCCCCTAAATAACGCAAAGTAGGAAGGGATTTGAAGACCCCACGCCGTATTATTGCCGGCTTGTGGATTGGCATATCTGTTTTTGTCTAAGGCCGCATTACTCTATATTATAAGCCTCGGCTGAAAGTGCATTCCCAAAGCAATGGTGCTATGGTTGGTTGATAGAGGGTGTTCGAGGGAGTGATCTGTATTCGAACGATCAACTAAATCACTAGGTCTCAGACCGCTCGCAACTCGTACAAATCAGCCCAAAATAAGAGTTGTAACGATTCTATAAAATGCCATGATTCTGATTCCCATTTCTGAAGTCGCTGTAGCGTTTACTGCCACTGTCGGGATACTTCTAGCCCTTAATCCTATAGCCATGAAAGTCGGTCTTGTTGATCAGCCTGATTCTCGAAAACTGCATAGGGAAAAGCCGGCAATGATTGGCGGCATCGCGATATGGTTGGGTGTTTTCATCTATTTGTTCAACCTAACGGACATTGACCCAGTAACCAGTTATTTTTTAATGTCCACTGGTTTAATGGTTTTTGTGGGTACGCTTGATGACCGCTTTTGCCTACCAGTGCGTTTGCGTATTGTCGTAGAAATTGGGGTGGCCTCTATAATGATTTTTCTTGCTGATCTTTGGGTGGGAAATATTGGCGATTTGCTTGGTATCGGCGAGATGCATTTGTCACCTTGGGTGGCGTACCCTTTCACCGTTATCGCCGTTTTTGGCGTTATCAACGCCATTAATATGATCGATGGTCTAGACGGTTTGGCTGCTTCGATTGCGCTAGCAGCGATTATTTTACTGCTAATGTTTAGCAATAATTCTCCAACACTCACAACAGTAGGCCCCTCTTTGGTTGGAGCCCTAATCGCATTTTTACTGTTTAATATGCGATTCACCCGCTTCTTGCCAAGGGTGTTTTTAGGCGATGCTGGCAGTAAATTGATTGGCCTCACGTTGGTTTGGGTGTTAATCGAAACTGCTCAGTCAGGTGCATCGTACCGGGCTGGAATTAACCCGGCCACGGCTTTATACTTTATTGGCCTACCGGTTATCGATATGGTCGTAACCACCTTGCGCAGAATCTATAGAAAGTTGCCTCCATTTCAGGCGGATCGTTCGCACATTCATCATTTACTATTAGATGGAGGTTTTAGTAAAACAGTGACCTTAGCTATTATCTTAGGAGCGAGCCTTGCCATTAATGTGTTGGGTCTGGTGCTCAATTGGTATGGTGTTAGTGAGTCGACTCAGTTTGCTTTTATTTTTGCTCTATTTATCTTTTATGGTGTGGCTTCTAGCTACGCGTGGCGAATGTTGAATGCCAAGCTGCGATAAGCCATGGGAGTTATGCCACAAGCCGACGTGAGGCATTGGATCGCCAGTGTATTAGGAGGTCATGCAGACGCAGACCTTTACGTAAAGGCGCTATTGACCGAAGTATTGGATCAAAGTGAATTAGATGGTGTCACCCCCTTACTTCGTCACCATCTAGAGCAAACTGGGCAGTTAGAGTTTCTTCCTCGAGGACTACAGGCTCGCTTTCAACAAATTGATCGCAAACATCTTGCGGCTGATATGGCCACCCAAGACGAGCTGCTGTATCTGCTTAAAATTCTCCAAAGTCACAATATTGATTTCATAATGCTGAAGGGCGAAGCGCTTAGTCATTCAATTTATCCGCTGCCCCATCTTCGAACCAAGACCGATATAGATCTGTTGTTTAGTAGTAAAGCTGAGTCAGAGCGAGCCTCAAAGATTCTTGAAACTGAAGGTTACCAAAGAATGCTCAGCCAACAAGGAACGTTTGTTGGCTATCAATTTGTTTGTCATAAGCAATACGCTAACGGCTTTCGGATGGTCTTTGATATACACAATGAGATCACCAATTACCTTTGGTTTAATCGAAAGCTCAGGTATCAATACTTGCTAGAGAACTCAAATTTCATAGAGATAGAAAATGTAAAGGTGAGAGTGTTGAATACGATTCACGCTTTGATCCACGCCTGTGTACACCGGATAACAAATAAATCAAATGACACCGAAGATCGGCTGATATGGTTGTATGACATTCACTTGCTTGGTCAAAGCCTGAGCGACACGCAATGGCAGAACTTAGTACAAGTGTGTTCAAACAAAGATTTAAGTGAAATCGTTCGGCAAGGCTTACAAGTTTCTCATGAGACGTTAGCCAGCTCATTGCCTCCTAAATTTATAGATCAGTTAAAGAGCAACGCGTTGACTAGCAATGACCCTTTCTCACAAAAGCGTCGCCGCATACATATGTATTGGAGTGATTTTATTCTTAACAAGGGGTTTGCCAATAAGCTAACCCAAATTCGCGAGCGAGTTTTCCCTCCAGCTGACTATATGCTCAAACGGTATGATTTGAAGAGTAGTCGCTGGTTGGTATATTATTATCTGAAGCGGGTGGCTAAGGTTATTATCAAACGATAGGGTTTAGGTCAACAGTTGGCCTGAAAGGAAATATTAAGGTTCACTCTAGTGTCAAATCAGAAATTCTGACATTACTGAAAATGTCCCCTCGGCACGTCGACCGCAACGCCTACTTCCACTCTCAATCAAAAATTCACTATCGCTAAGCACTTTGGTGGTTTGACGTTTGGGTTAGGTGTGGTCCTGATTGTGGAAATTGAGTTTATGCTGGCAATTATGAAAGGGTAGTGCATCAGCCAAACCAAACAACCATTCCGAAACCGATTCCACTAGCAATAGGTAGGACGGCGGCTAGCACCCCTTATAGCCTTGAGTATCTTAATCGTCTAAAAACTTCAGGCATAGGAGCCGCCCCTTTTGGTTGGACCGATAATCGCTATTACCGAGCCAATTAAAATGTCAAATGGTATCTCGGCAATCATTTTTTATGCTGAATTGATCGGGCTTTTGCGGGGCGCGTGTGACAATATTTTACATTTTGCACATTGCATACGGTGGTTATGTAAGCGCTAATCTTGTAATGTTCTTTCAATTAGTTCTGCGTGTTTCGGTTGTCTCTGGAGGGTGTATTCAAGCTTAGTATATAGTAACAGAAGAATACTCAGAGTTTTTAAAGCTATCGCTAAGCACAAAGGCGGGTTGAGTATGGGTTTGATTGTGGGAGTTAAGCTTATGCCGAAAATTAGGGAAGGGTTCTAAAAGCAATATGTTTTATCGACTTAAATTACAACGTTGATATTCAGCGTTATCTGCGCGCCCGTACATTCGTGCAAATTGAGCTTTAATTATGAAACCCTCGTTTGATGTCAAAATTATTGAAACGACTTTACTCGATAAGAGAAAACGCATGAATATGAAGAAAAGTATGTTGCCATTAGCGGTATTGCTATTACTGTCCTCGAATGCAGTGGCTAAGGAATATCTTGGGTCGTACTTGAGTCTAAATGTCGGTTTAACGGACAATGGCCCAGTTCAATCTGTGGAGGGGGTGATATTAAGCGAAGGCGAAAGTGGGGGCGATGCCGGGATTTCCGTTTCTGCGCAATTCACAGGTCAGACTTTCGAATACTCGAGCGTGAATGAGGCTGGACCTACCAACCCGCATCTGGCAATGATGTTTGGCGGGCAGGGTAACAATGACACTAAAACTCTTGCGACGATCGCAAGCTTTGCTCCGATGTCTAGTATTGGAGGGGCCCCTACGAACGAATTCTACAGCCCTACTCCAGAAGATATAGGTTCGGGGCTGGATCCGGCCGCCACCTACGCGTTCTCTCAATTTGTATCTGTAGAGGGCTTGCTGAACCAGAATGACATTGAACCTAAGCCTACCAACGAATCCTATGAAATGGGGCAGCTAACCTATACATTCAGCCGACCCGTGGATAACCCTATCTTGCACGTCACCGGTTTGGGTGCATTCTTCTCGTCAACAGAGACCGGCTTGTCGATGTTGTTTTCGGTAGATCTCGAACTGGTAGGGACGAATTCATTGACTAGGTTGAGTGGTAGTGAGTTTACCGTTCTAGATAGTGGAAAACGAATAAAAAACGTTTATGACTATGATGACTTTGCCAACAACACTCCGGTTGGAGGTCAAGGCGCAACCGGCGAATCCGCTGGGACCGGTAGTTTTGTTGTGAATGGAAATGGAGTAGCTTCGGTTACATTTAACGTTCATGTGGTCGGTAAGATGACCGCACCGGAACCCAATCCCAATCAAGATATTGTTCCATCGTATTGGTCTTCGCTGCTTGGTAATAACGATCTCGATGGCGCCCTGCAGACCGAAGCAGTACAAAGATATGTGGGCGACCGCTTTACGACCAGTTGGACCCTGCCCTTGGACAAAGATTTTGGTGATGCCATTGATGATGGCTCAGTAATAAATACGGTTGCTAGAAATTACGCCACCAACAAGTCAAATGGCGGGGCGTACCATCGTGTTATCAGTGGCCTGCAGTTGGGCATTATCGTAGATGCTGAAACTGACGTCGTGCCTGGCACGACAGGGCGTGCAGACGACGAAACTGGGGGTGATGACGAAGACGGGGTGAGTTTGACTCAGGACGGTGGCTCAATAATCGCTGTGGTGACGGGAACCAACACCCAAGACCGAGATGCAATGCTGTGTGGCTGGCTAGATGGTGCTGCTGATGGTGTTGTCACTGGCCAATTTAACCGTAACCTTAGTTATGAGGAGAACAGAGTCGGCCAGAGCAGTCCAACGATGGTCGGTAGTGGCAACGAAGAATTGTGCATCATGGTGCCAAAATCGGACCCGACGGACCAGTTTGCTGCGGTATCACTTGGCGGTGCTTCAAATCCTGCAGAAGCATCCTGTGAGACATTTGCTAATCAAACAAACTTCAGTTGTACGCTCACGTGGAATCCCAATTTCGCTGATCAGGTAAACACCTTCGCCCGCTTTCGCTTGACCACAGCAGAGGCGTTTTTCAGCACTAATTCACCATCGCCAACTGGGTACGCGGTTGATGGTGAGGTCGAGGATTACCAGTTCATTATCGCTGAACCAACCGCAGTAACGATTGGTACTGTCGAATTGAAAGCGACGTTGGTAGAGGACTTCCTTAACGAGCTTGGTGCCAATCAGATGGATGACGCGGCGTTACTGGCTATTCTAAGAGCTTGGGATCCGGAGTTGGGGGCATCAGCGGGCATGAGTCGCGATGCGATTATCGCTGCATTGTTGCAATACCTAGACCCAGATGGTGATGGGCTGGTGGCTGTGCTGCGTTGGGATACGCTGGAAGAACGAGGAACTGTTGGTTTTTACGTTGAACGCGCTGACGCACAGAGTAACTGGGTTTTGATTAATAATCAGATGTTACCGGGCATGGTGTTTGCCCCATTGGGTGCAGAATATAGGTTAGTCGACCCCGCAGCCCAAGGTGGAGAAGTTTACCAGTACCGATTAATTGAATTAGAAGCCTCTGGCAATACCCAAGAATATGGGCCTTTTGAATTGGAGCTAAAGTAATGAGCCATTTACACATGTTACCGTCCTTGATAAACAATACTTCAGCCGCTAGCGGTATGCAGCGGCGTAAGCAAGCAAAACGCAGAAGTGCTGTACCATCAAGCGTATTGCTGTCTATTCTATTGGCATTTTCAGTAAGCAGCCACGCACAACAACCGATTCAGGACGATGGCACCCAATGGGGCCAATGGCAGGCGATGGATAAGGGTTTTATCGCGCGTAGAAAAGTCCCGCCACGGATGGATCTTGCACTGGAAGAGCGTGCTTTAAAACAAGTTAAGGCACAGCCCTCTCGTTTATTGAAAAAAAGGGCTACATTACTGACTGAAATGAAAACCGTAGATCAGCGAAGTCTAAAGTCCGTGCAAGCACGGTTGCACAAGGTTGATGCTAAATTAAGTCTCGTGCAAACCATTCATTCACCCTCTGTTTCAATAAAACAAGATGCTGGTGCGTGGTTATACAATGGCTCTGAGGGTTTGCATGCTGTGAGCCTAGCGGATTTAGCGGCTGCACTTGGGCAACCAGAGAGTCGAGTTGCCAGTCAGCTTAAGTCTAATAATTTGATGCTGACTAATAATGATCAAGCAGTGTCGTATCACTATGATGAGGCAACGGCTCGGGTGTTGTATATTGCTGAGTCGTACGAGACCATCTACAGTGATGAAAATGCATACCTTGCGCGCTTAGCTCGTGGGCGCTTTCGTGCAATCGATGGTCACGAAATCAAGATGAAGGCAATGAAGATTCAAGAGCCTACTAATAGTCAAGGTAGTTTGGGGGCTGGCATTGCCGCTGCGTTCCCCGACACCTTACTTTTTGAAGAAGAACCTGATATGTATTATAACATTAGCACTATACGCGCTGATCAGGACGCAGATTATTGGTTCTGGGATTATTTGTTTGGGTCGGCGAAAAACTCACTTACTGTAGAGATAAACGCGCCTAGCCCAGCAGCGACAGGTAGCGCACAGTTGCGTATCAAAATGCGGGGGTGGACTGATCTATACCCAGGTAATGAGCATAAAGTGGTTGCTGAGCTGAATGACCAAGCGGTGGGTGCCGTTCTGATATGGGATGCCTTTGATGAGGCAATATTGGTGGCTGATTTCGATCAAAGCATTCTTAATGCCAACGGTAATAATTCACTTACTATTCGTAGTATTTATACTGATGAGAATACCCCGGGTGAGTTCTTGGACAAAATCGAATTGGACTATATGCGACTTCCGGTAGCGCAAGAGGGTCAACTATGGTTGCATCAAGTGACGCAGGGCACACAACGTGTTTCTGGGTTTAGCAGCGATAATATCGTTGTGATAGAAGACCCTAAAGGTGTTTCTGTATTACGTAAGGATGTCACATTCGGATCAGATGCTGGCAGTTTCAGCGTAGTTTTTGAGGCCAAAGCCGGTGTCGACTATATCGTGGCCGAGCATGATACGGCGATGGTTCCACAATTGCTTGCTGCAGAAACGCCATCTCTTCGCAATCCGGCTAACATGGGCGATTATTTGATTATCGCACCACGTGATTTCGCGGGTACTGAACAAGCGTTAACTAGGCTGCGAGAAGCGCAATTTTCGCATGTTAAAACGGTCTGGCTGGACCAGATATATGCTGAGTATTCGGCGGGGCGAGTAGACCCATTTGCCATTGGTCGTTTTATGCAAGACATTAGTGCTACTTGGTCAGTTACCCCAACGCATGTGGTGATTTTAGGTAATGGTTCCTTAGATCATAAGAATCGAATGGGCTACGATGAAAGTTTCGTACCGCCGATGTTAACGGTAACGCATGTTGCGATACCGTGGACACTGGCGAGTTCCGATGACCGTTTACTGGGTGCTAACGGAGATGCCGCTTTTGCGATCGGCCGTATACCAATAATCAGTGATGCTGAAGGCATGGCTTATGTAGAAAAGTTGAACCGATACACACAAGCCGCGCCAGATAGTAGTTCGACGCGTGCTATATTGCTTGCAGATAACCCCGACTCGGCAGGACAATTTGATCTCAATTCAGAAGTTTTATCGACATTCATGCTCAGGGACCTAGGTTTCACCGAAGCGACGGTAATTGATCACAAGGCAGATACAACAGTAGTGCGCAGCACATTGATTGATAGCGCAACCTGGGATAGCCATAGTTACGTTTCCTATTTTGGTCACGGAGGGAAAACTCAATTAGGCAAATCTCAAGAAAATTTCATGACCATAAACGACGCCGAAGCCTTGAGCAATAGTCGATACCCTTTGTTTACTGCCTTAACCTGTGCTGCAGGTGAATATGTCACCCCTGGAGTACGTTCGCTTTCCGCTGCAATGGTGCTGAACCCAACTGGGGGGGCAATTGCGGCGATGGCGCCTACAGGCTTATCTCTGGACCAAGATGCGCAATTTATGGGCTACTTTTACGCTGGTACTTTGTTTGGTCCAAGTCGTTCGACTATCGGTGAGGCTTTAGGGCGTGCTAAACTGGAATCCAAGGGTGAGGTGAGTGACTTTATGACCCGTATTTACTCTGTTATTGGTGACCCGGCGGTAAGTGCGCGTTGATTTGATTTGCCAAAACTGAATAAATTGCTATTTGATAAGTTGTATATAGACCAATAGGAAACAGTTTAATGCATAAAACAAGAAATGTAAGCGCGGCCAAGCAGAGTACTTCCGCTGGATCGCTTAGCAAAACAGTAAAACGCAATTATAGCGCCCCGTCTGTGCTCAGTTCTGAACCATTAGAGGCGGTCGCCGCTGTATGCGAAGAAAAGGGAGCTGGAGGTCCGGGCAAAACACCACTTGGGCCATTTGGCGGTTGCACGGCGATGGGCTCGTGATCATTAGTGCTAATTAAATTAATAGTATGTCTTGCGCTAACCCATCCGTTAACCTAAAGTCGCCATGGGGGCACTATGGGCTGTCCTTTGAGTTACCAGCAGTTAGCATCAGTTTTACTGGTTTAAGTCTTTCTCAGCAGCGGTCTATCCAACAGCGCTACGCTGGGTTTATTTGCCCGCAAGGCCAAAGTAATGAGAAGCCTCAATTTACCTGTCAAGCGTACAAAATGAACCAAGTGCCGGGGGTTCCATTCAGCGATCTAGTCCGTGATGGGCAGTATGCTCCGTTGCAGCGACGTAGGTCCGGTGCGATTGATATAACCGGTTATGATTTTAGAGCAAGTATCCCCTTAGAAGAAACTTATACTGCTGGTTCTTTGGGTGTGGTGAATGAGGACGAGCTAAGCTGTCCAAGTGTTGTTGAGAATGTATTGCGGGTGTTTACTGCTTATAAAGCCGTTGAGTCAGGAGGCGTTATCTTACATAGTGCTGGGCTGGTGCATGACGAACAGGCCTATATATTTGTCGGCCGCTCTAATGCAGGTAAAACCACCCTCACTAGAAAGGCGTATAAATACGGCGCCAAAGTACTCAGTGACGATATCAATATGGTGCTTCCGTGCTCGAATAAAAGCGGGTTCAACGCCCATGCTGTTCCTTTTAGCGGTGAGTTTGGGCGTACTTTGGAGCATGCAAATAGCCGAGAATCTTATCCGCTTGCGGCACTGGTTTTATTAGAGCAGGGTGAGTTATTGCGCGTAACGACAGCAGAGCGATCTGACGCGGTTGCAAAACTATTAGTCGGCTCTCCATTTGTAAATATGGACACCAAGCAAGCTCCGTTGTTATTTGACGCGGTGACGGACTTAGCTGCGAAGGTGCCAGTGCTGCGTTTGCAAAGCGCGCGTGATGAACCCATCGAAAATATAATGAATGCTGTGAAGAGAAATCTGTCTAATGTCTGAAGTAAGTATGAATAGTGACTCCTTAAGTGCAAACAGCAAGCTATGTCTGTCTGCTCAGGTACGCCATCGTGCAGTGGGCGCAGATGGCGTGTTAGTGCATTTGCAAAATGGGCGAGTCATTGTGGTCAATGAAGTTGGCCTGTATATCGTTCAATTATTGCAAAAGCCCATAAGCATAGGAGCTATATGCGAATCAATTAGTAGTGAGTTTGATGTTACTCAGCAACAGGCAGAATCCGATCTGACTAAATTTCTATCTGAACTTGATCAGGAAAGTATTGTTGAACAAGCAACGCCGGTAAATTCTAGATGAGTATGATTAATTTTTCTGATAAGGCGCGCGAACAAGGCGTCTTAACCGACGTTACCTTAGAGCTGACTTATGCCTGTAATCTGGATTGTTTTTTTTGTTATAACGATCGCGATAAGCCAGGCAAAGGGCTGTCACTTGCGCAATATGAGACCGTTTTACGCGATCTAGCGGGTATGCAAACTATGTTTTTGATGCTCACCGGCGGAGAGCCGATGATTCATCCGCATTTTTTTGAAATCGGGCGTCTGACTAAAGAGTTAGGCTTTGTGGTACGAGTCCGGACTAATGGCCATAGCCTGACACGGGCAATGGCAAAGCGGGTGCGAGATGAAGTAATGCCGTATGTTGTTGAAGTCAGTCTGCATGGTGCGACCGCCGAAATACACGATCAACAAACACGCATTGCCGGCAGTTTTGATCGTCTAGTAAAGAACATTGCTAGTGCCACCGAAGAAGGTTTGCGCATCAGTGTTGTCACTACGCCGACTGCTTGGAACGAGCATCAGATCGAAGAGATGTTCGCGCTATGCGATAATTTAGGCGTTCCACTGCGTTTTCAAGGCCCGGTAGCGCCGCGTGATAACGGGGATACTGAGCCCCTAGTTATTCAACCCACAGAAAACGCTTGGGAAAAAGTCACTCGATTGGTCACGGAGCGCAAACAACAACAAGACCTACAGGCTAATAAGGGCGAACCAGTACAGGGTGTAGAAGTAGAAATTGAAACAAAAAAGGCGGTGGCCAGCTGTGGGGTAGGCGTCTCAGGCGTGGACATTGACCCTTATGGCAACGTATTGGCCTGTATGCATTTACAGGAAAGTGCTGGTAATGTGCATGATCACTCCATCTCAGAGATTTGGCAAAACTCGCCTTTGTTTGCCCGCGCTAGAAGCCGAGCCGAAGAGGCGATACAACAATTTAAGAATAAGCCAATTGAGCAATTGGGTGCTCCGATATTTTGTTTAGCCGTGGAAGAAAATATGAATAAAGGCTGTGCCACCGAATGCGGAACTGGCTGTGGGCGACGCGCTGACTAAGTCAGTGAGCAAACTCATACATCAGGCCTAGATAAATACTCTTGTATAAAAATGTCAACTAACTATCAAACTATTGCTGGTTCCTTACTGAAAGAGCAAAAATCACCATTTTTGATCAATATTAATGGCCGGTGCATGCACCCGATTCTGCAGTCAGGGGACCAAGTTGAGGTCTTTCCGTCGGCTCATTATTTCCCTGGTGATATTGTGATGTTTGAGCACCCTTTACTAGGTCTTACGGCACATCGTTTGCTTGGCTTAACCTTATCAACGCGCGGGTTACGGTATATGACCAAAGCAGATAGCACGGGCGAAATCGATTGTATGCTTGCGCTGCAGAAAATATTAGGCCGACTTGATAAAAATCTGAGCCAAGATCTGAGTGTACGATGTTCTATCACCATGCGCCTAAGGTGTGTGATTCAATTGGTTAAGATCACTATTGTTCTTGCGCTCAAAAAGCTATACCAAGGGTGATGTACCATGAGTAAATTAGACGAACTCTCAAAGACACCTTTATCTGGAACACTGTTTAGGAACTCTCCAGGCAGTGATTCGGGAGAGACCATCGCCATTAGAGACTATGTCGCCATTGTAGCCAAGCACCAATGGAGCATTCTATTATTTACTCTGGCTTTAGCAGGATTGTCATTTTTGTACGCCACTTCTTTAGAACCACGCTTTCGTGCTAGCGTCACGATGCTCTATGATCCACCCTCAGTGTCAAACTATGGCACGGTTTCGAGTTCGGATGCGTCTAACTCTTATAGTGGCTATTTTCGCAGTAGCCGGATGTTCAAGACCCAGCAGTTAGTCGTTGGATCCAAATCCTTTGTAGAAAGAATGGTTGACCATTATAAACTTTGGGAACACCCGCATATAGTTAGCTCCGCAGGCACTTTAGAGGCGCCATCTCGTTGGGAAAGTGCTCTCTCAGACCTATTGCCGCAGTGGTTTTCTCAGTCGGTCAAGCCGAAAGCCCAGACACTTGGTTCCGCACAGCACAAGACTAATCTAAAGCGACAATATAGAATCCGCTCGATAGCGACAATACAAGGCGGGATGATAGTCGATATTGACGAAGACGTAATGATGCTGACGATCGGTTTTACGTCTTCTTCAGCTGAGTTTGCAAAAGAGATGGCTAATAAATTGTCAGAGTTCTACAGCCAATATGAGCTAGAACAACGAATGGCATCCTACAACCGGGCTAACACCTGGCTAGTTGATCGCACTAAGGAACTGCGAGACCAGCTGATGGTCTCAGAGCAAGAACTGCAGGACTTTAAGTCAAAAGAAGACGTTGGATTGGTCGGCGGTCAAGTCAGTATTGCGTCCAAACGCATTGAAGCTGTATTCACTGATTTATCTGAAGCGCGCAGGCGAGCCCAGTCCTTGTCGCAAACACTAGGTCGAGCACAACGTAAAAACAATAATTTCAGCCAAATAGTTGATAGCGCCGCTTTACTTAAATTTACTGGCGTTAGAGCAGCTATGGAGATGGAAGCAGAGGCGCGTAAAGAGCGCGAGCAATTAGCTTTAGAGTACGGCCCTAAGCACCCGAATATGATTAACTCACAGTCGAACATTGATCGCCTGCAGCAAAAGCTAAACTCAGAAATTCAATTAGCCTTAGTAGAGCTAAGAGCTGATTTAAATACCGCTCGTAGCGATGAACGGCGCTATAAGAATGAACTCGAAAAGCTTAAATCGGGGAACCAATCCCTGCAGAAAAAAACTTTTGTGTTAACTTCTCTGGAAAGAACACGCGATACCGACCAACAGCTTTATGATTTGTTTGTCACGCGTTTTAAAGAATTGAATGTTGGCAATAGCGCCAACTCATCGAGTGTTCGCGTACTTAGTTTCGCACAAACACCCAGCAGCCCGTATTGGCCTAACAAAACTTTGATTGTGGCACTTGTGGCGCTGTTTGCATATGTAATCGGAGTTGGCTTGGCATTTTTACAAGAATTTTTAGACAATACAATTAAGAGCCCAGACGAAATTGAAGACAAGCTCGGTTTACCTTTATTGGGATCTCTAGTCCAATTGAATGAATCGCGCTATGTTAAATCTATGAAAGCCGAGAGTTTTTTCCTCAATCATAATAAGTCACCCTTTGCCGAATCTATACGTACCATTAGAACTGGCGTTATGCTGTCGGGCTTAGATAATCCGTATAAGGTAATCGCAATCAGCTCAACAGTACCCGGCGAAGGCAAGACCACGATATCTATGAACCTCGCAGTCGCTTTGGGTCGCTTGGAGCGAGTGTTAATTATTGACGCGGACATGCGGCGGGGGACTCTTGGGCCACATTATGGTATCCCTCGCAACACCAAAGGTCTGGCAGATGTGGTGGCAGGTCTAGTCAACTTAAAGTCTTGTTTACTGAGCTACAAACAAGGTGGGATTCATATTTTGCCGGCAGGTACATTGCCACCTAACCCGCAAGAACTACTGTCATCAGACAGATTTCGGAAGCTTCTAGCGTTGGTGGGCACAAAGTATGACCGCGTGATCATCGACACCGCACCGACCCATTTGGTCAGCGATGCAAAACTTGTAGCTCGTTGGGCTTCAGCGATAGTTTATGTGGTTAAAGCAGATAGCACGCCAATCAACATCATCAACGAAGAAATTAAAGAGCTTAAGAAAATCAATACACCGTTTATCGGGGTTATCCTGAACGGGCTCACTAAGAAAAAAATGCGGGGCTTGTACCGATACGGGCGTTACCGTAAAAAACGTGGTTATGGGTATAGCTACGATTCCGGTTATGGAGATAGCGTAGACGGCATCCCTACGCCAGATAAAGGGCGCAACAACAAAAATAAGAGTTAGGTTCCTAAAGGCTGCTAACGGGGTACACCCTCAGTTTATGACGCCTATCGTGGTCTAGAACTCCTAGCAAAAATGAGAGCAGCAGCAGAGCTGATGTTGCTAATTATTGCTCCGGCCAATTATCGCTACTTATTCTATCGCTCACGACTAGCCCAAGACCGAGAATAGCGTAAAACCAAAGCGCATTGGCTGGTATATGGAAATTGAAATCGACAAAACCGTGCAAAAAGAATGCAGCCAATGCGATCAGTAACCCAACTAAGAGACACTGATAACGACGGCTGCTGTGCTTTTTAAAATACGCTGACAGAAATCTAAAAAACAATAAGCAGAGGCCAGCATACCAAAGCAATGCGCCCATCAGTCCTTGCTCAGAAAGTAGTTGAAGGTGGTCATTGTGCGCATAGTCAATTAAGTAATGAGTGTAGTCGCCAGCTTTAAATTGAGTGAACACATATTGGTATGCACCATTGCCGACGCCAACAAACCAATGCTCGGTGAACATAGTCCATGTTTGCTGCCAATGAGCCCACCTAGATGTGTCCTTCGCTAGGATCGATACAAAGCTTGAAAACATATTGCCAAGGCCCAACCAAAAAGACGCAAATAGGGTGATGAGCAATATGTACGGTAAAATTCTTCCCTCAGGAGACTTTCTCCCATGTAGTATCACGCCTAGAGCTAGGATTACCAACACTGAAATTAAAAGCGCAATTAGCGCTCCCCTTGATTGCGAGAGAAACATACCAGACATTAATATTAGTAAGACTCCGAAGGTAAATCCAATCGGTGTCAGTACCAATTTAGTCATTCGTATAAGCAGGCCCCGAAATTTACCGCGCGATGTGGAAAACTCTAATAATCGTAAAAAGTATAAACATAAGCCAATAGATAAGCCGACCGCAAACGATAGGTGTGCTGCAAAATGATTCTTGTTCACAAAGGTACCGCCCGCGCTAGGGCCATCAGTCGGTCGCCAGAGAGTAAAACTTTCGCCCATGAGACTAGCAGCTACGCCATAGACTGCCTCTACAATCGATACGCTGATGATCACGCTAACGGTCAGAAATAGACGTTTTTTTGAATCAATTAGACAAAGCGTTAGGCTCAGCATGAGCACATAGGCTAGCTGTTTGTAAAACTCAATCTTGGAATGGTGAGCCGAAGCGCTGAGCGTTGCGAACTCGGCGTTTGAAACCAATGGTGCAGTTTGAAACCAGCCCGTCTTCAATGGATTCAGGAATGTAATCAGGTCAATTGGTAATGGCAAACATTGAATCAACAAATAGGCTAAATGTAGGCAAAACACGATAACAATCCAACGATTTCGTTTGAGTGTCGACTGCTCAACGAATTGACATCGCCTAATCACAGTCAGCAAGAATATCGAGGCAACCATTAAATAAACGGCGGCCTCCAGCAGAGACCAGGCCCAAGCACGGTTACTACCAAGTGGTATTGGTGCCCAAGCAAGCACTAACAGATAAAACGCGTAAATAATGCGATTTGCTGGAGAATGGTTTTGTATAGTCATTGTTTTCGGTCTTGCAGTGAACGTTGCAGCTGCTTTTCCCAGCCGGTCTGACGCGCTATGTTGTTTATTTGCTTGACCAGTCGCGTGTCATCCATTGCGTCGAGGACTAGCATCCATGCATTACGTTGTCGAATTGGAGCCAATTGGTTCCAGGAATATAATGTAATCGCTGCGTTCAACATCAAAACTTGCTGCTCTTTGGGGCCAAACTCCAAGGCCTTATCTAAGGCCGCTAATGTGGCCTTAGTTGCCCCTTCCTTCTCAAACAATCTCTTTGCATATTCGACCCATAAATCAGCTCGGGTAGGAGAGGCTTGTAAGCCTTTGGTTATATGTATTTTACCTTGCTGGTAAAATGTATCTAGCTTGCCGTCAGGGCTTTCATAACGATCCAATTCGAAGTTAATTCGTGCGCTATGTAGCTGGTAGCTACTATTATCTGAATCGAACCTCTGGGCACTTTGCATGCTGACGTAAGCGCGTTTTAATAAATCACGTTTTAATCTTTCATTCTCACCTTGAATAGCAGCATTCAAGTAGTACTTGCCCGCGGAGTAGCGAAGGTCGGCGATGCCAGCGCTGACGACAACGCTTGTCAACCATAGCAAGACCAGTGACAGCAGCAAACAAAGGAGTTTACGTGCGTTATTCATCTGTTTAATCATCGGTCAAGCCTGTTTAATCATCGATAAGGCTTGTTTGATCATAAGTGGCGTATTCGGCCAGCGCACTCTCTACCTTACCATCGTGAGTAAGCACACCTTTGTTCATTACCAGTGCTCGGGTACACAAACCCTCAATTAAAGACTGGTTATGACTCACAAATAAAACGGTACGTCCGCTCTGCGCTGCCAAGCGCATTTTCTCTAAACACTTTGCTTGGAAATTGGCGTCACCTACTGCCAACACCTCATCCACAATTAGAATTTCAGCGTTCAGGTGCACAGCGATTGCGAAGGCAAGGCGTACTAACATGCCGGTCGAATAACGCTTTACTGGCGTGTCTAATACCGAAGAAACGTTGGCGAAATCGACTATTTCTTCAAGTTTTGAACTAATTTCGGCGCGGTTCATGCCTAGTATTGCGGCATTGAGGTAGATGTTTTCCCGGCCCGTTAATTCTGGGTGAAATCCTGCGCCCACTTCCAGCAGGCTGCCGGTTTGACCGCGCAGAGACACGGTTCCTTGAGTTGGTGCGGTAATGCGTGAAATGATTTTGAGTAATGTGCTTTTACCCGAGCCATTCATGCCCACGATACCAAGCACTTCGCCTTGATTGACTTCAAAGCTAATATCTTTTAGAGCCCAAATGCCACTCGTTTCAGGCATATTGCCGCTCGAATAAGACGCGGTCTGTACATGTTTTCGGTTGGTGCGCAAGCGAACCCGAGCCCAGCAGCGATTGATATCTTCACGTAAGGTTCCAATGCCAATCGTGCCGCGGCGATAAAACTTTGACAAGCCTTCAACCTTTAGAACAGTAGCCATATTAACGAAGTTGATGTGCGTTAAACCGAGTCAATGAAGGTGCGCTGTGCTCGGTTAAATAGCACAAGACCCAGACCCAGTAATAAAGTGATAAGCACACAACTGTAAACTAGCATAATGGCTTGGACACTACCGCTACCCAGCACCGCATAGCGAAACAGTTCAATGATTGGGGTCATTGGGTTCAATGCAGCCCAAAAATAAAGATTAGTTGGTAGTATTGATAAGGGGTAGACAATGGGGGAGGCATACATCCAAAGCTGCAGACCGAAGCCCAGTAGTACCGCTAAATCTCTATAACGAACAGTGGCTGCAGCCACAATCAAGCCAACGCCAATGGCCAGCGTGGCAACCATCAACATCATTAATGGCAAAGCCAGCAACATTAAATTTGGGTTCAAGTTAGCATCATGATAGGTAAAATATAGCATGAAGCAAATAAGCAAAAAAAATTGGATACCAAACGAGATTAATCGTGCAAAAATATTAGCCAGTGGAATGATCAAACGCGGGAAATAGATTTTTCTGAAAACATGGGCATTGCCAGTCAACGAACCGGCTGTACTTGTTAATAGCCCCGAAAAATATGTCCAAACGACTATTCCCGACATATAAAATAGAAAGGGCGGCGTGCCATCAGTGGAGATTTTAGCAATTTCTCCAAACACCACTGTAAATACTAGTGTGGTTATCAGGGGCTGAAGAAAGTGCCAGAGCGGGCCTAAGATTGTCTGCTTATACTGGACAATAAAATCCCTCTTTATGAAGACAAAAATCAAGTTTCGACTCAGCCACAGTTCATTTAGCTGTAGATCAGTCCAGGGCCTATCAGCCTCAATAACTAGTGTCCAGTTGTCGTTCTTTACAGGCTCGTTCGGCATATGGCGTGGATGTAAGAGAGAGAACTGACACATTTTGCCAGTTCTGTATTGCAAGATAGCCCATTTTCACTAATGCAAATTACCTAAGGCAATGTTCCTGAATAATTTCTATTAACCCCCGTTATCTAGGATCAACTGGGACTAATTGGGGTAATCGGCGGCAAAATAATAGGTGGACCATTGCCAGGCGTTGCAGGTTGCTTGCCCGTCGGTTCAACAATAATAGGGCGCTTGCTGCCAGCTTTCGCTGCGGCTTTTATATCGGGTAAACATGCGCTTGGCATACCACTCGCTCGGCGTTCTGTACCCTGGTAAAAAAATGTTACAGGCAGTCGCCTCATTGATGTTTCTTTGGCAACCGCAACCAAAACTGGGTTGCCAATGAATCGCTCGCCACCTGAACCGGCTAACAGAGATAGTTGCAACGGTCTTTGTGTTTGTTGCCTTAATCTATTGACCGCTTTTTGCCAGACAACCGGATCGATATCCTGTTTTTTGGGGATATCAAACAATTCCTCTAATTCTGCAGTACGAACCATCAAATGATGATCGCCAGAACGCCAATTCCGAACAGGGGGAATACGCTTACCATCGGTCTCAAATCGGTTGATAACTTCTGACGCGGTTATTTCGCCGTCGTTGTAATTAATATAATCTATATCATAACCCTTCATTTCACTGCCGCCATAAAGTTGACCGGGCACAACCTCAATATCACTCATTGGTATGTGGTGATTGTCGTTATACCTTAAAATGACCGGCACTTGGGTAACACCGCTTCGCTGCAAAGCTTCCAAATCCCTTAGTCTAGTATGAATTACGACTCTGCGTTGCTCTGGATAAAGACCAACCGTAACTACATTGGAGCTCACCTTTCCCGAATCCAAATACCACCATGATTCAACCGTCTTAGAGTTTGTACCATCAGCTTGTTCGAGCTCCGCTTGTTTATAGTTCATCAACTCGTCAAGGTCTATATTGGCGTGGCCAAGGCCGTTTTGCCAATTTGGGGCGTTAACTAAACGCTCGTTTTCATCAAAATATAAATCTGCAACCTGGCCTAAACTTTTGCTGTCGCCTAGCTTTTCAGGGTCTAGCGGGGTATCGTACTGATGTTCTATCGCATTCGCATTGCTGCATGCCCAACCAGGTAGGCTTGGAAGAAGACTCTCCGCAGTATCAAAGAATCTTTTTGAACTTTCTGGTTGTGAGCGACTCATCATAAAAACCGTATCAGCCACTGTGTGACCACGAGCAACAGCGCTCATTATGATCGGCGCTGGTGAGTAACCTTCCTCTAATAACCGATCGATATGTTTTTGATTGCTGTCTGCAAGCCCCTCAGACCAAGTAGCAGCTAACTCATTTTGTAATAAATAGTCTGTTGCACTACCCGCTATAGCGGTGCCTGCGGCTACAAGTAGACATGCAGGGATTATTCTAATTAGTACTCGTTTCACGGATTTACCTTTGGTCGCATGACGTTTAATTTAATAATTTTATTGCTCAACATTATCTCGAGCTCGTCTATTAAATACTGTTGATTCCACAAGCCTTAACCTATTTATGGAATTATTGGTAATGGCATGAAGCTTGGATGGTTGTCTGCTGTATGCCAACGGCTGGCATTTCCTAAAACCTCTAGAGTCATCACGAGACTTAGAAAAAACTTGCTTTAACCGTAATGATGTCGCCAGGCGTTGGTTTGTAGTCAATATTTACCTTTCTTTGTTGGGCATCGTTTTCAAACTCATTAACTACGTATATCTTGTCTTTAGATGCCGCTTCGGTGAAGCCGCCAGCATTGAGAATCGCTCGGCGCAAAGACAAGCCTGGGGCATACCCATAAGGCCCTGGCAATGCAACCTCGCCTTGTAAATAAATTTGTCGATAATTCGCGATCGTAACGCTGACTTCAGGGTTTACTAAATATTCTCCTTTCAGAGCGTCATGAATTAGCGCCTCGGTTTGCGATCTAGTGAGCGATGCAACCGATAATTTACCTAGTAAAGGATAGATGATGGAGTTTGTATCGCTAACTTGCAGCTCGACACTTAAGTCCTCTTGACCTAGCACATGCACACTGATTTTATCGCCTGGTGCCAATTGGTATTCATTTGCCGTGTTTTCGGACGCGACTGCCTCAACGCCCTGAAGGGTGTCTGCACCTGCATGACTATTTGTACAATGAATGAGCATCAGTACCGAAACCAAAGAAAGTGTCAGCTGGGAGAACCCCTTATTGGTATTTGAGTTATAGGTATTGGTCATTAAACATTGGGCTAATTAAATAGCTGAGAGATGTTTTGAGGAAATCCGCAGAAAACGCTCATTTTTCACTAGAACACAAAAGGGAATAATCAATAGTGTATTACCTTTCATTTAGTATATTGCGTAGCCGGGCTGGTACTGGCGCAGATTACGCACGCCGGGGGCGCGTGAATTTCCATCGCCCAAGCCGAGCGCTGCGCCAAGATTGAAGTGCACGGTGAAACCATTATCATCATAATCTTGATCCGCCACATCACTCTCTCGTTGGCGATTAAAGTAAGTAAGGCCGACCGCGCCCCAACGAGGAAGATCGTAAGAAAGGCTAACTGTAAACTCATCGCGGTCGTCTTTTCGACCACTGGGAAAGAAGTCGTCCTGGCCAAGTGTGTAAGTGAACATTGTATTTAGGCGCTCAGCCCACGAATGAGACCATGAGAAATCTAGATTTTCAATTTCAATATAATCGTCAATGAGTTGTTCACTAGAATAAGCAAAGGCCTCTCTGGGAGATCTTGAGTATGAAAGCCCGAAGTTGTTGCGAGCATTCGGTTTCCAAAGCAAGTTACTGTCCCAGCCTAGCTCATTGTAATCTTGTCTAGCGGAATCTGTATTAAACGTTTTCTGAGTCGTGCCGACCCTAAAAGTTCCGCTCAATTCTTCGCTCGGATACCATTTTAAACCGACCAAATAACGCATTTCTTTACTATCTAAATCACGCCCTAATGTAGGGTCTTCTAGGCCCTGGTCTATGTAATCCAGATCAGACCCAACCACCTGGCCATAAAATTCGGTTTTTTGCATGACCTTTAAATAGACAGTAGCACCCAAATCCAGCTCATCGCGATTACGATATTGTTGACGATTATTTTCGTATTCTCTATTTGTTAGATACGCGCTTAGTTCAATTCGCCCTCTGGCGCTTTCTCCGCCAAAACTATAGATGCCGCCACCCGTGAGTTCGTTCCACTGGTCAGACTCTTGGCCGACTGTGTTGAAACGAATATTTTTAAGTGAGTCGCCTCTGCCGCGCGGGTCATAAGCGTCGATGTATTCAACACCTAAGTCTAAGTGATGGCGTGGGGTGAAAGCTGTGCCCCAATAGCCGGTAAGCCGCTGTGAAGTCTCATTTTCATCATTATTGCCTGACAGGAATTCGATTCCATCTGTTGTATATTCTAGGCCGTTCAAATGGCCGCGGTTACTACCTTGATAACCGCCTCCGAAGCGCCATTGTAATGTAGTGGCTCTCGTCTCTTGTGCCACTCCATTGGCATCTGCTTCGAAGACGTCGTCACGATAGCCGAAAGAAAGATTGGCAACTGGGTATATCATTCCTTTGCCGACTGAACGGCTGGCTTCGAGGGTTTCTGGTATATTTGAGGCAGTTTCAGGGCCGCTTATTGATTCCTGCAAGGCGGGAGCTTCACTAATTTCATTCGTTTTGTAGCTACTACCGCGATATGACGCGCCATCGGATTTGCTCTGAGCTAGTAAAACGCCCCTGTCGATTGAACGCCCTGCAGCCTGTATTTTACGGTCTTGTAGTGTACTGTCTGTGCTGGCAAATTTAGTATCAGAGTAAATCTTAGAGATTTTTGTGTTTGATGTGTTTTTGTTTGCCAAGGAATTTATTGCCCAGTCCTTCGCATAGGCGCCACAAGAGCCTAATAATCCAGCAACAGAAAAAGCAATAAGCCATGCAGGCTTGATTGTTCTTTTTCTTAGTAAATAGTTCATCTGATATCCATTATTCTAAAAACCCAGTTTATTAGCTAATGCAATCGATTTTTTCAAAACAGATATCGCACTCAAATTGAATGTGACCACGCCAACTGCCAGAAAATCATTTAACTTTGCGTTCACATTAGTTGAAAATTTTATTAACCTAACCACTTGATGCTTATACACTAGCGACCCCAGTCTAAAGTAACCCAAGGCAATTAACCATGTTCTATCGTCGTGTTCCTTCAATAGTACTTATACATGGTGATGACCGGTTTCGATAACACAGCCCATTGATTTAACAATTGTTTACTATTTTATTCAAAAAAACGCCTATGCTAATGGCGAAAAATCTCTATGAACGACTCGAGACATACAGAAACTAGGTAGCACGTACTGCATGTAGATCAAACAATTGGTTTCTCCAGAAGCGGTATTCTGGTCCTTTATATTTGGATTGAAATAACGCATTACCTTCCCATCGATATTTAATCCATTAGCATGTATTCTTTGTGTACACGAAGCTTTGATGAGTATTCACTTCGCGTTTTGGCACTCAAATAGGAGTATTCACTGAGTCGTATTTATCCTCTGCTGCACGACAAGCGGTGCTAGTTTTTGTAAGCTGGGATGCGATTGAATCATGAATAAATGCTCTACAGAGTGATTTCAGTGCCATTTTAAACTGAAATTTTGTGAAAAACATAGAGAACTAATCTGGATTTCGGTGCTTGTGCTGACGCTAGAAACAGACTTAGCCAATCTCTGACTTAAAGGAGAGTTAACTTCCGATGATTGATTTACATTGCCATTTACTACCCGCGGTTGATGATGGGTCGCAGAGTATGGAGGAATCCTTGGCGTTGGCACGACAAGCTGTTGCAGACGGCATTAAGCACTCGGTTGTGACGCCGCATATTCATGCTGGGCGATACACTAATACGCGTTCTAGTTTGGAGCCTGCCTTTTCAGATTTTGTAGCTGAGTTGGCTAAGGCTGATATCGATCTTCAACTTAGTCTAGGAGGCGAAGTTCGCTTGGGTATCGAGATCCTACAACTTTTGGATGCGAACGAGATTCCCATGCTTGGGCAAATGGATGGTTATCAAGTGATGCTGTTAGAATTCCCGCATAGTCATATTTTGCCTGGAGCCGACAAGTTGGTTAATTTACTTTTGAAAAAAAATATCAGGCCGTTAATCGCGCACCCTGAGCGCAACAAAGATGTAATGCGATCGTTGGATAAAATATACCCCTTCGTGCAGGCAGGTTGCATGTTGCAAGTTACCGCTGGTTCTTTATGCGGTAAATTCGGTAAGATTGCTGAGCAACGTGCAACGCAAATGCTGGAGAAAGGCTGGGTATCGGTCTTAGCGTCTGACGCGCATAATGAAAAACACCGGCCACCAAAAATATCTAAAGGCCGTACAGCTGCTGAAAAAATTGTCGGCAGGCAAGAGGCAGACGCTCTGGTTTTTTCAATGCCGCAACGCATACTGGGTGACTCCCGTGTTTTGGTATAGCGCGGAAGTCTTTTGCTTAAGCGTTTAAAAATGTTGTTAAACCAAGCCTCGCAGCCCGAATCCTTATGAAATTAATAAATACGGTCGTCACTCAAAGGTGGTGTCTATGAGCCATGGTTGGTTTGTGGCCATCACTAAGCCTCGTCAAGAAAAGGTAGCTAAACAGCAATTGGAAAACCAAAGCTTCTCTGCATACCTACCAATGTTTCGGCGCAGCAAACATCGTAACGGTAAATGGAAGGAAAGCTGTGAAGCGCTGTTTCCAGGATATGTGTTTCTTCAGCTTGACCTAGCAAAGGACGATATCAGCCCAATTCGATCCACTATTGGGGTTCAAGGTCTAGTACGGTTCGGGAATCAGTTAGTCGCTCTCGACCAAAAAGTGATTAGCCGTTTACAACAAAATGAACAGCAGCAGCTTGGGGGGAATGTAAATCACGCAGCTCAATTTACAGCTGGCGATACAGTCCAGATGTTGAGTGGGCCGTTCGCCGGACTAAACGGGGTGTTTGATATTTCCAAATCGGCTGATCGGGTGATTGTTTTACTCGGTATTCTTGGTGGGCAGCAGTCGGTCACCATTGATGTGAATAATATAGCCCCTGCATGACATGCTCTGTAAGGGATTGATTCGACGTGGCAGGGGCGTTACTACTCATCTGTTCAGCAATTGAACAGATGAGTGTATGACAGCAAAACCTTGCTCCGAAGAGGTTTGATATTAATGAGCAAAGGAACAGCCAATCACTATATCTGAAACAGGGTAGGGCGGTAGCGTGTAAAAATACTAATACGTGAACACACTATTTTATGTCTCTAGAAAGACATAAGGAAACACACTATAAAGTACTCAAAATATTGTCACAAAACTCGACCATCTCTCAGCGTGAATTGGCCAATGAGCTCGGGGTTAGCCTGAGGGAAACTAATTATTGCCTTCAGACTTTGCTGCAAAAGGGCATGATTAAAGCCAGCAACTTCAAAAACAATAAAAACAAAATAGCATACGCTTACTTGCTAACACCCTGCGGTGTAGAGCAAAAAAGCAAAATGACGCTAGAATTTTTACAAGGTAAGGAGCGAGAGTTTGAAGCCTTAAAAATAGAGCTAGAAGAACTCAGTAGAGAATGTAGAGGGATAAGCAACCAAAAAGTCATTGCATTTAACTAATACGCTCACAGCGTAAATGCGATCGGTACAGGGAATGTATCTTAGTAGAACAGTACATCGTGACAGGAAGCCACTTGTTAGAGAAATGCAAGAGCAATTTCCAAGGAGCAAATGTCGAGGAGCCGGAGGCGACGTGGCAATCTCTCCAACTTAATGCAACCACCCAAGACAATTCGCCACTCCCCAACGAGACTCGCAAAGAACAAAGCTTACTAAATTATGCCAATACTCACACCCAACACTAAACTTGCAGTCATCGGACTTGGCTATGTGGGTTTACCTCTAGCTATAGAGTTTGGCAAACAATACGCAACTCTAGGCTATGATTTAAATCAGCAAAGAATTAGTGAGTTGCAGCAGCAAAGTGATCACACCTTAGAGATTAAACCTTCTGAGTTTGAACTCTCAAAACAACTAACATTCACTGCCGACGAGCAACATCTAACCGGTGTAGATGTTTTTGTAGTAACGGTGCCAACACCAATCACCATAGACAAGATGCCGGACTTAAGTGCACTACTACAAGCCAGTAAGCTGGTCGGCCGACATATTAAGGCCGGCGGAACAGTTATTTATGAGTCCACCGTCTACCCTGGTGCGACCGAAGAAGATTGCATCCCAGTTGTAGCTAAGGTTTCTGGTCTGATTGCTAATACAGATTTTTGGTACGGCTATAGCCCTGAACGAGTTAGCCCAGGAGACCAAACTTGGAGGTTAACAACTATTACCAAAGTGACCGCAGGGTCGACACCCGAAGTCGGGCAGTTTGTAGACCAGTTGTACGCTAGCATAGTGCCAGCAGGAACCCATTTGGCGAGCAGCATTAAAGTAGCTGAGGCGGCCAAAGTTATCGAAAACACACAGCGCGACATAAACATTGGCCTAGTCAATGAGCTTGCCATAATTTTTAATAAAATGGGTATCGACACGCAAGAAGTGCTAGAAGCCGCCGGTACTAAATGGAACTTCTTGCCCTTTACACCGGGGTTGGTGGGTGGACATTGTATTGGCGTAGACCCCTACTACCTTACCTACAAGTCAACTCAAGTTGGCCATCGGCCAGAGATTATACTTGCCGGGCGGCGCTTAAACGACCAAATGGGAGCCTATGTTGCGACGACTCTAATCAAAGCCATGATTCAGAAGGGTATCGCCATAAACGATGCTCGAATACTAATCTTAGGTTTGGCATTTAAAGAGAACTGCGCAGACATTCGAAATACCAGAGTGGTAGATATAGTTAGCGAGCTAGGCGATTACACTCCAAACGTTGATGTGTACGACCCACAAGTTTCTGTTGAAGCGGCGCTGAATGAATACGCTATAGAACTAGTTACGGAGCCGGCACTAGGTGCCTACGACGCAGTGGTAATTGCTGTGGCACATGCAGAGTTTTTGGCAATGGGTAGCGAAAAAATAAAGCAATTATGTAAGCCAAAGAGCGTACTCTACGACTTAAAATACGTACTTGATAAGACCGAGAGCGACCTTCGGCTATAATCTGACCCAAAGTTCTAATTAAACTAATCTAAAATAATGAAAATACTAGTTACTGGCGCCGCCGGCTTTATAGGCTCAAATGTCGCACAACGACTGTTAGCGCGTGGCGATACCGTGGTGGGGCTCGATAATCTGAACGACTATTATGATGTCAATTTAAAGAAAGCAAGGCTGGCCAAAATAGAGGCCCATAGTGATTTTAAGTTTGTTAAAGCAAACCTTGCAGACAGACCCGCTATTGAGACGCTATTCAAGCAGGAGAAATTTGACAAGGTAATACACTTAGCGGCGCAAGCAGGTGTGCGCTACTCAATAGAGAACCCGCACGCGTATATTGACAGCAACATAGTTGGCACAACCAATATTTTAGAAGGTTGCCGACACAAGGAAGTGCAGCATTTGGTCTATGCATCAAGTAGCTCGGTTTACGGCTTGAATACTGATATGCCGTTCTCCATTCATCACAACGTAGACCACCCCATTTCCTTGTACGCGGCCAGCAAAAAAGCCAACGAGTTAATGGCGCACACTTACTCACATTTATATGGCCTGCCAACCACCGGGCTGAGATTCTTTACTGTGTACGGGCCGTGGGGTCGCCCAGACATGGCGCTCTTCTTGTTCACAAAGGCGATTCTCAATGGCGACCCAATCAAGGTGTTTAACAACGGCAACATGCGCCGTGACTTCACCTATATAGACGACATAGTCGAAGGCGTGGTTCGAGTAACCGACAACACTGCCAAAGCAAACCCCGATTGGTCCGGCAAGAACCCAGACCCGGCAACCAGCTCTGCTCCATACCGAATCTACAACATAGGCAATAACAACCCAGTGAAGCTATTGGATTTTATCGGCGCGATTGAAAATGCCCTAGGCATCGAAGCCATAAAAGACCTACTGCCATTGCAAGCAGGTGATGTGCCAGAAACCTACGCAAATGTGGATGATTTAATAGACGATGATGGTTTTAAACCAGCGATTTCGATTGAAGAGGGTATAGGGAAGTTTGTTGAGTGGTATCGGGATTACTATTGCTAGCTGGTAGAAAAAAACATGGGGTTCGAAACCATTGGTCTGCGCTATTTCAATGTTTTTGATAAGCACTAGGCCCTCAATGGTCCCTACCCGGCAGTGAAACCAAAATGGATCGCCACCATGCGCAAAAACAAAAATATATTCACTCTTGAACATAGTGAAAAAAACAGAAATTTCTGTTCGATAGACAATACCCTCAAGGGCATTATTCTTGCTGCGACGACACGAAATTCAGAAGCACTAAAATAAGGTTTATAATGCTGGGTGGGTGATAGAACCACCCTTAATAATCTATTTAAAGGCCTGCAAACCGCAATGGTAAACAATAAAATAGAATGCGAAAAAAATTTAGTACATTGCGAATTTAGAACCGTAAATGTCCGCCATTCGCAAGCCGACGTGAGTAAAGTAAGTGCATGACTGGCATACGCTACTAAGTTCAAGTTTCAGTTAGAGTTTTTTTGCCGATGCCTTGATATATCGAAAATAGCTAGTGTTAATTCAAGCCGGAAATTTAGATGAGACAGTGAATAACAAAGCTGCCAATATCAACAGTTATCGGGCTTTTAAAGGCGAAACCGACGGCCTCAGAGTCATCACAGGAATGGCTATCAGGTAGAAAGCGACCCGTGTTATGCGATGCAAGCGAACTTCTGAACCATACAGCGCGACCACATCTGACAAATTTTAGAACTATTAATGACGCCGATACCGCATGAGGATTTAAAGCTGTTAACCGAGACAATCCAGTTCGGAACGGAGTACGACTCAGCTCTACAAGAGTGCTTGGAGCTTGAGCTGCGAAAACTTTATTTGCAGGAAGACAAAACATGGCTTGGTAGGAGTTGGCAAGGCATAGTGCTGTGGCAGGCATTGTTGTTGTATATTGCTGGATTTTGGCAATATCTATGGAAGATGCGAGAACCCATGGAGTTTGCGCAGTCACGTCCACAAGTTGATTTATCATTACACAAGACAATCTACGTTATTTATACGGAATGGAGTAACCGTACTCGACACGTGTTGAAATTACTGGATGGAGAGCATTGCATCGTAATGATGGTGGGTCGATTGGCCGTACCAAGCCAAATACAAGAGTTAAAGCGAATATTGAGCGGCGTGGATGTCGACCATAGTAACTGGCAGTGGGTAATCGCAGGGCACGGCTGTGAAAGCGCAACTGTGTCGATTCTTGATTGGTATACGATTGGCAGGTTGACATTAAAGGCTCTTCGGTCGATGAATCAGAATTCACGATTGGATGTTCGCGATGCTCGCTATATTGCTGGAGTGCTGCTACGAATGAGCTTAGCATTGCGCTATGTGAGATGGCTAACGCCCATGAAAAAGCCTCAAAAATGTATATTTGCACATACTGGTGTGGCTGATAGTGGTGCTGTAGATTATGTCATGCGAAGCAAGGGCTCAAGGACGGTCCATTATTATCATGGATTAACGCACGGCTATAACTTTTTTGCCTATTCAAGTAGCGCCGTATGTTTGAGTAAATATTGCGCTGAAACAACTCGAGAATTGGGAGGCTATGCAACGGCGCAATATTATCCCTTGCCTAGGCCGTCATTGATAATACCTAAGAGTAATAATTGGTTATTGCTTTCTAATTATGCACACCCTGCAAATGTGGGATATCAAACTCGTGGAATCCATAACGAATTGCAATTGTTGGAAAGAGTAGCTTCAGCCTATAAAAAAATTGGATTTACGAATACGCACCTATTCTGGAAACCACACCCCACAATTCAAGAGTTGCCCGATGAGCAAAAAGAGACAATTCGAAGTCGAGCTCGATCTCTAGGTATTGTAGAAATTGAGGAACTCGAGACCTCAAGCCTTGCAAGGTTTTCTATGGTCATCACCACACCATCGACGATGTTAGTGGACATGCTCCGAGCTGGCGTTTTGCCTGTGCTGGACAAGGCTTTTGATTTGCCGGAATACCATGTTGGTCGATGTTTGGATCCGATGTTGTGTTGCGACTCTGACACTGCTTATTTTGATGTTTATCAAAAAATCACACAGCTAACATTGAATGAAAAGCTATTTGATCAGGCATGGGACAGGATTGGACCGGGCCGCGCAGTAAGGACCTTTAGTCAGCTGGAAGTAATTTAGGTGCATTGTGCCTAATTGGCGGCGACAATCAGTATTTATGCTCTCTGAGCGGGCGATCAAATTACTACTTGGCTTTTTGATTAATGTCGCGATAGCGAGACACCTTGGGCCTGAATATTATGGACTGATAATCTTCGCACAAATGGCCTTGATTTTGCTGATTCATGTTTCTGACCTAGGTTTTGAAATAATGAGCATCAAGTGGTTTCTCGAAAAAGGGACGAATCATAAATCCCTGATTAGTACGATGCTAGTCGTAAAGCTGCTTATGTCGTTTATTATCCAGTGTTTACTACTGGTTTTGCTGGTTTATTTCCCTATTATTGAACTGCAATTTATCGTCATTCTATCAGTTGGGCTTTATTTTTCGGCCTTCAATATTATTGGAAAACATTATGAAACGCTTGGACGTGGGGATATCTCGGCAACGGCTAGATTCCTCGGCTTCGGAACCTCAGCGGGACTCAGGGTTACGTTAATTGTCATTGATGCACCAATCCTTTGGTTTGCGATTGCGATGACTTTTGAGTTTATCGTATTCGCAGCATTTATTGGGGTGTATTACTACCAGCGTAGTGGTTCGGCCCAGTGGACCATTCTTCCTCATAGTGAATCACGTTCAATGATCTGGCAATCGTGGCCTTTACTATTTTCATCTTTGATGGCTACCTTGTATGTCTCCACGGATATTTATTTAATCAGGTTGTTGATAGGAAGTGAAGCCGTCGGGATTTATGGTGCAGGTACTCGGTTTTCTGAAGCTTGGTTTTCATTGCTGGCGGTGTTTTCAGTATCGGTATTTCCGCTTATCGTTACTAAAAACAGTCATACGCCAAACGATAATCAAGAAAGCTACATGATCAAGTTGTATGGTCTAGTCGTTTTACCTAGCATAGTGGTTGGCTCGATATTATCCATATTTAGCGAAGATATTGTTCGATTTGTTTTTGGTGCTGAGTACCGAGGCGCTGCAGTAGTAATGGCCATTCATGTTTGGGGAGCGGTATTCGTTGGTTGGAGACAAATGTCTGGAAAGTTGTTGATTGCTAAGAATAATTTAAGGGCTCATTTTTTTCGTTTTTTTACAGGCTTTTTGTGTAACGCAGTATTGTCCTTGATTTTAATTCCAATGATTGGCATTGTCGGCGCAGCAATTTCATCTCTCGCTGCGCATATCTATGTAGGCTATATTGCTGATTTTTTAAACGTAAAAACGCGATCACAGTTTCATTTAAAGACAAAGTCGCTAAATTTTTTAAAAACCACACGTTTCCTGCTGCGTGAATTTCGTTAACAGACAGCATGAGGACTAAATTAAATGCAAATCCCGCTATCAACGTGAAACATTCCGATGAATTTAATCGCAATCACTGGTTTGGCTTGAAAAATAAATTTAAGCAGTTGCTAGCATGGCGACCGATTAACAGGTTGATCATCGTACTATTACGACCAATGTCAGATTCAATAAGTTGGATCTCACGGCTTCCTGTAAATATCGCTCAGGTAACCGTCAAATCCGATGCCGGAGAGTTCACAATGAACAACCCGATGCGTTGTTCAATTGCCAAAGCAATACACTGGGGCGATGGCTTGTGGGACTTTCGGGATCGGGTTGGCTTGGATTTATTTTGTTTGTTATCAGCTAAAACAAATTTCATTTTGGATGTGGGTGCAAATACCGGGTTGTATTCACTTGCTGCAGCTCAAGTTAACAAAGGTGCGACTATTCGCGCATATGAGATAGTGCCGGATGTCTTTGATTTACTTAACGAAAACGTCCGAGACAATCGCTGCTATCATTCGATTCATTGCGAGCTAAAGGGAATTGGTACACCAGATACCACCATTCTGGTTCCATCAATGGCCGAATTTAGTGCGCTGCCTTCTTCTATTTCTATTTACAGCGAATACCAACAAGGCGCAGAAATAGAGATTGTTGCTTTAGATAGTATCGAAATACCTGATTTCGTGGATGGAAGATTCCTGATTAAAATTGATGTAGAAGGGGCTGAGTATGAAGTCTTAGAAAATGGAACCGACATGCTTAAGAACTTTTCCCCGGATATAATATGTGAAATCCTCAATTCATCTAAGAATGTTGATTCAATCTCAGATTTGTTGCGCGACTTTGGTTATAAGCTATTTCTGATAAAAGGTCGTTCTTTGATTCAATATTCTTCAGTGGTACCTGACCCTTATTGGAGAGATTGGTTTTTTACAACCAGACCCTTGTCTTCCTTGCCCTCCGATTATGAGCAATTGACACTCAAAGAGTTTTAGAGATGGCGATCTCCACTGAAAGACAAACCATTCGGCCAGCACAGTTTGGCCACAGCGAAGCAATCTATTTTGAAAGCTAAGTTTTTCATCTCGGGCCATGGCCTGATTTTGTTTCCCATAAGTTGACCCAAAGTGTCACTCATAACCACACCAGTCGTAATACTTAATGATACTCGAGTGGATCGTCATCACGGTTGTTCCAGGGTGATGGCAGCTATCGAATCCTTGGCATCCAAAAATGGGTTGCGGATTCTTGCTTCTAATTCTGCCCATTCAGATTGGCGGCAAAACACCGATTTTATGGGCCAACTAAAAAACGCCAAGCTTGTCATCGTAAATGGAGAGGGAACAATACATCACAGCCTACCTGCCGGGCTGAAGTTACTCGAGATTGGCGATTTTGCTAAAAAGATGGAAATCCCTGCGGTCTTGATTAATACCGGATGGGAAAATAATTGTGAAAAGTTCAACGAACATTTGAAAAGTTTTTGTTTGGTCTCGGCTCGAGACTCATTGAGCCAATCGCAAATACATAAAGCTGGCATAGCTTGCTTGCGAGTGCCAGATCTAAGCCTCTATCTCGAATCCCCCATGATCGAGGGCCGGCGTAATAATATAGGTTTCACAGATAGTGTGTGTAAATCGGTTTCTATCGAAATTGCGAATATTCAAGCAAAGTTGAGAGAGGTTAGTTTTCCGATTCAGTATAGTTCAGAGGGTTTTCAAGGGTCTTGGAAATTTTTCAGGGAGTATTTAAGCAAACAAGATTTATTGGCACCAAGGATTCTTGCTTCTACTCTGGACTTACGTATTAAGCAGTTTAAGAACCAAACTCGCGATACCAGGGGGTATTTAGACAAAATGTCACGATTTGAACTTATTGTGTCCGGCCGTTTTCATGCCTGTGCACTGGCGATACTCATGAAGACCCCGTTTATTACGGCGCCCACAAATAGCCATAAAATCAGAGCTTTGGTACACGATGCAAACCTATGTAGTTGGCGCTTAAATATGCCGCTAAACCAAAACAATATCCTTAGAGCTAAAGAAATTGGGTGGGAGAAGGGTGAAGAAAAATCAATTACCGAATATGTGAACTATGCAAGAGAGGCTGCTGATGATCTATTTAGCCAAATAAAGAAATTGGTTTAATAGGATAAGTATCTTATTTCGCCGGAGTGGCTTATTCATTTAAGGGACTCTGTGAAATTGAAAAAATTAGAAATGAGATTTTTTGAGTAGGTACTTGGTTTCCTTGTACGAGAGTTTACAAAAGGGAGATCTTTGATGACCTTCGATTTCCCGTTGTTGTTTTTTTATGAGGATTTAATGACCACATCTCACAGATATATCTCGAGAATGTACATGTGTTTTTCATTGATCAGCCATTGATTGGCTACCGGTTTAATCCGAACAGTAGGACTTCTGTGCACACCAAGTCATATGCATGGCGCATGTATCAATTTTACACGTCAGTTTCGGCACTAGGTAGCAGCATTCCTGTTGATTGTTTGTTTTGTCATCATATGTTGAGGGATTGCCGAATCTCATCGTCGAAGGAATTATGTGTGGTTGTACACCTGTGGCATCCGATTGTCTTACTGTCCCTAGGGACGTATTGCAAGATGGAAAGCACGGTTACTTAATCTCCATGCATGATTCTCAAAACATGGCTAAAGCGATAATCAGTGCGCTAGAACTCCCAATCACGGCACAAGAAATCAAAGAAGTTATAAAACCTTTCACTGAGGAGGAAGTTATTAAAAAACACCTAAAAGTCCTTGGTTTTAGCGACGCTTACCAAGCGGTATCACATTGCTTTTGCAACAGTTGCGAGTACCTTTAAGTGATTAAGATTGTTCATTTGGTTCCTCGCGACGCTATTGGCGGCGTGGAATCTGCTGCAAGGTCTATGTTGAATGCTACTGGGCTCCAATGTGAATTCAGTTTAATATTTATCGAACATGAATACCCCCGAATGAGAAACGGTGGTGATTCTATACCGGTATTGCAATCTGAAAATAATCCGATCGCACATTTCCGAGCGTTAAAACAGATTATTTCTATCAAGCCGAATCTACTGCTTTGTTCTCTCTGGCGTTCAGTGCCGGCAGGTATTTTTTTTAAATTACTGAGACCACGCGCAAAGTTGGTTTTTTTCTTGCACTGCCCGACAACGACTCATTTGTTAGATCGACTGTTCAGTAAATTGATGATGTGTTTTTGTGATGCGGTCTGGGCAGATTCAGAAGCGACAATATCTTCTAGAGTTGGTACATCTCAGAAATTTGTGAAGCGAGTCATTTCATTTGTTACGAGCAGTAATCCTTTGGAAATCAAGAAAAATAAACTTGCGCCCCGATTTGTGTTTTGGGGAAGGTTGCACTATCTGAAAGGTCTTGATCGTGCGCTTAACTTTATAAAGTTGTTAATAGAAAGGGACTGCTCAGCTACTTTTGAGATCTGGGGGCCAGATGGTGGCGAACTCAGTTCGCTCTCGTTGCAGATAGAAAGGGCTGGGCTTAAGAATACCGTTATGCTTAAGGGCACGGCAAGCCCAGATAACTTAGACCAGATCGCTGAAGGTAATTGTTTTTATCTTCAATTGAGTCGCAATGAGGGCATGGCTATGTCGGTTGTAGAGGCCATGCAGAGATCTCTGGTACCAATAGTTACTGCTGTAGGTGAGATCCGTGCTTACTGCCAGCAGGCTCATAATGCGATTGTAGTGAACGATCCAGATCATCCGAAAGATGCTGTTGACGATGTTATTGCTTTATTAAATGATGAAGCTATGTACAGGCGATTACAGGCTGCTGCGCATGATCATTGGGCTCAGTATGTATTATACAAAGATGATATTTGTGCGGCCGCCAATGAATTGTGCAAGCCGAGTTAGGGAGATCTAAAATTCGTGAAGAAAACGGTTTTTAAACGTGATTAAAACAGAAGCAGTTACATGGAAAAGAAAAACTTAGATACACAGACCGTCGAAGGCTTTGGCGATGAGTGGGAGCGATTTGATCAATCATCGCTTGATCCAGAAGAAGCAAAGCGATTGTTTGAATTATATTTCGCCGTATTTTCTTGGCAAGATTTAACTGTACATATAGAGGGTTTTGACCTCGGCTTCGGGAGCGGACGCTGTGCGAAGTGGGTCGCACCGCGTGTCGGTCGCTTGCATTGGATTGATCCAAGCTCTGCATTGGAGGTTGCTAAACGAAACCTCACAGAGCATTCAAATTGTGAGTTCCATTCTGAGACGGTTGATTCTATGCCAATGGCCAACGACAGCATGGACTTCGGTTACTCGCTAGGTGTACTGCAGCATGTTCCAGATACTCAAGCAGCCTTAGTTAGTTGTGTGAACAAGTTAAGGACTTGTGCGCCGTTTCTAGTGTACCTATATTGTGCTTTGGATAACCGACCATTCTGGTTTCGCACAATTTGGAGAATGAGTGATTTTATCCGCCAGGGAATATCAAAGCTACCCCGCGGATCTCGTTTTCTTGTAAGTCAAATAATCGCAGCTATAGTCTATGATCTTTTGGCAAGACTTGCGTTGTTAGGTCAAAAGCTTGGTTTTGATGTTGTAAATATACCCTTATCGGCTTATCGGGAATTGAGTTTTTATACGCTGCGTACAGACACTCTGGATCGGTTTGGTACTCGGTTAGAGCAGCGATTTACCCGCTCTGAAATTAGCACCATGATGGAAAAGTCAGGCTTGGAACGAATTGTTTTTTCTGAAAACTTACGCCACTGGTGCGCTGTAGGTTATCAGGCAGAGTCCATTTAACGTGTGTGGTTTCGCAGGTTTATTTAGTCAGACTCGGTCGAATAGCGCCGACCAGATGAGGAGGACTTTGACAGATATGGGTCGTGCTATCGCTCATCGTGGGCCAGACGATGACGGTATTTGGTTTGACGCCGTTGATAGTATTGGTTTTAGTCATCGGCGTTTGTCAGTTATAGATCTCTCGCCAGCTGGTCATCAGCCAATGGAGTCACACTGTGGGCGGTTTGTTATTGTTTATAATGGCGAAATCTACAATCATTTGATTATAAGGGCATCGCTCGAAGAGGCAGGAGTTGATGTTAACTGGAGGGGGCATTCAGATACAGAAACTTTAATTACTGCCATAGAAGTATGGGGCTTGGAGCGCACACTCAAGATTATAAAAGGTATGTTCGCTTTTGCACTTTGGGATAAACAGCAAAAAGCGCTTTATTTAGCCAGAGACAGAGTAGGCGAGAAACCGTTGTACTACGGGTGGCAGGGTAATACATTTTTACTTGGCTCTGAGCTTAAAGCTTTAAGGGCTCATCCAGATTTTAAAAGTGAAGTAGACCGGGGGGCTTTGGGTCTTTTTTTACGCCACAACTATGTGCCCGGGCCGTATTCGATTTATAAGGGAATTAAAAAATTGCCTGCTGGTACTTTTCTAAAAATCGAAATGGGTAGTGAAGCAGCTATGCAGAAAGGACAAGAGAAGCCCGAGCACTATTGGGATTTCGCGCTAGTAGCAAAAAGCGGCTTAGAAAACCCTTTTGCCGGCAGCGAGTCTGAGGCATTAAAAGTGCTGGAAGAAAAGTTGGGCTCTGTGATTGCAGGGCAGATGCTGTCGGATGTGCCGCTGGGGGCATTATTGTCTGGTGGCGTTGATTCTTCGCTTGTTTGCGCTTTGATGCAATCGCAGAATAGCTCCGCGATAAAGACATTCACCATTGGGTTTGATGCCCGAGCCTACAACGAAGCAGAGCACGCGAGTGCGGTTGCTAAACATTTGGGCACCGAGCATACCGAGTTGTATATCCAGCCAGATGATGCGCTGGATCTTATCCCTGCACTACCGCAGATGTATGACGAACCCTTTGCCGATTCTTCCCAACTGCCTACTCACCTGGTAATGCATATGGTGAAGCAACATGTCTCTGTGGCACTGTCTGGCGACGGCGGCGATGAACTATTTGGCGGTTATAATCGCTACTCTTATGCCCCCAAAGTTTGGAATACATTTGGTAGACTGCCTCAATTTGTACGCGGGGGTATAGCAGCTGCCTTGAGGGCTATGCCAGCTTCTGGCATCAATCGATTAAGCGGTGTTTTTGGCGCAGCTCAATTGGGTGATAAGGCTCACAAGCTTGGTCAAAAGCTATATCATATTGATAACATAGATGACCTTTACGTGAACTTGGTCTCAGAATGGGGAGACACTAAGAACTTGGTGTTGGGCAGCGAAGAACCACCATATTTGCTTAATAATCGAGAGCAATGGCCCGACATGGAGAACTCAGTTGAAAGAATGATGGTACTGGATAGCCTGTTTTACCTACCTGACGATATATTGGTAAAGGTAGATCGAGCAGCAATGGCCGTATCGTTGGAATCACGGGCTCCCTTTCTAGATAAAGAGGTAATCGAGTTCGCTTGGCAGCTTCCACTAAATATGAAAATAAAAAATGGACAAGGTAAATTGATATTACGTCAATTGTTGGATAAATATGTACCTCGTGAGCTGATTGAAAGACCAAAGATGGGCTTTGGAATTCCATTAGACGATTGGCTGCGAGGGCCACTTAAGCAATGGGCTGAAGAGCTTTTAGATGAAGCCAGATTGCGGCGCGAAGGGTATTTTAGACCAGAGCCAATCCGTCGAGCATGGGTTCAACACCTAACTGGTAGAGAGAACTACGGTTATCGACTTTGGTCAGTACTTATGTTTCAGTCTTGGCTTGAACAACAAAATCAGCGCCAACCAGGAGTCGCTTAGTCTATGTGGCCGTATTGGCTAATGTTTTTAGTTCCGTTAATTGGCGTGAGCGGCAAAGTCCAAACCGGTGGTCAGCGGGTGATGTGGGCCATATCCATTTTTATGTTAGTAATAATAATTGGGTTTCGCTTTGAAGTGGGTGGTGATTGGGGTAATTATTTGCGCCATTTTGACAATATTCTCTATCTGAGTTTTTCAGAAGTTATACAAAGAGGAGACCCTGCCTATTATGCGCTCAACTGGATCGTAGCCGATGCCGGTTGGTCAATGGTCTGGGTGAATGCGTTTTGCGCGATATTGGTCGTGTTTGGCATTCATGTTTTTTGTAGGGAGCAACCCTTGCCTTGGTTGGCTCTACTGGTAGCAGTGCCCTATTTAATTATTGTGGTAAGCATGGGCTACAGTCGCCAGGCTGCGGCTTTGGGTTTGGTATTGGTTGGCTTAACGGCTCTTGGCAAACAAGATACGAGAAAATTTGTTTTTTGGGTATTGCTAGGTGCATTGTTCCACAAGTCTGCGGTCATTCTATTGCCGATAGCAGGGTTGTCGGCTACCCGGCATCGCATATGGACCCTACTTTGGGTGGCTTCGGTCTCGGTAATGGGAGCGTATCTTTTGGTTTCTGATGATGTAGCCAGTTTGTGGCTCAACTACGTTACCGATGAATATGCTTTTGCTTCTCAAGGAGCTGCAATTCGCGTATTGATGAATACAGTACCGTCGGTTTTGTTAATTCTATTTCGTAAACGGATTTTCTACGATGATGTTGAACGTAGGCTTTGGCTATGCATGTCACTTCTCTCGCTGCTATGTATCATAGGTCTAAGCTATTCGCCTACAGCAATCGATCGCTTGGCTTTGTACTTCATACCAATCCAATTATTCGCTTTTTCTCGTATTCCTTACCTAGCTACTGATAGAAGCACGTTTAATGTCATTATTGCAGGTGTAGTCTTCTATTATGCTCTGGTGCTATTTGTGTGGCTTAACTTCGCGACGCATGCCTTTGCTTGGTTACCCTATAAAATTTATATTTTTAGTTAAGGGCAGGTTTGCCATGCCAGACAAAAAGGTCAGATTCAACATCAAGTGGGTTCTGGTCTTATTGGTAAAGAGTTTAATAAACTCTATGGTAGCCCTTTCCTAGATTAAAGCGATAATACTTAGCTCCTTTATATGGAAACCCCTGTTCGTCTATGTAGTTGCCTTGAGCATAAAAAAGTTGGGTGATGTGAATTTCATCCCATTCTCCGTGGTCGTGACTGGGTTCATGCCAGCCGTCAAATCGGCCATTATCTCGAGGGTCTATTTTGAATTTAGCTGGTTGCAGTACTTCGTTGTAAGCGTCGTGCATGGTGTGCAGCTGCTGGCCAATTGGGGTCATGTTCGTCAGCGCCTTATACTAAAGTAAATAGTTGAATGTGGCGCGATCTGCCGCCACTCTTGGTTCTGCCCAGGAATTTCATTTAGCGACTAATTGAGCACTGACTAAATGCGATTCTAATTGCTTGATTGATTCGGGTGTGTACACCAATGACAGCATATGATCTTCATTTCCTCCAAAGATGGTGTTTTGAATAGCGCTTTTCATTGCATCCCAAGATTCAAATGCCGGTTTACCCGCATGACTTTACTAGTCATTGAAATATTCCTTCGCTAACGCGGCAGCGTCTAGACTTGAATCCCACATCATTGCGGCACGCAAGTAATGCGGAAATATCCTGCTTTCACCGAGTACTGTACGTCCTTCATCCCAAAACTCTACTACCACTAACTCCTCCAATAGATGTAATTCCTGTGCGTGGCGGCGAGCTAACGGAATCGGCGGTGCGCCTGCAGCGATTAGGTTGTAATAAAGATAGTTGTACACATGGACGTTATCATAAAGAATAGTCAAACTTTTAAGCATATTGTACTGCTGAGTCCTCATCCAGCTATTTGGGTGGTTCAAGGCGTGGTAGGTATCAGAAAAAATTGCCGCAAACATAATCCAAATACTTGAGTCTGGTTTAATCCCAATCGGTGGAGTGTTGCGGTTGGCATTACCGTTGGTGCTTAGGAATTTATTAGGAAATTCTTTTCTTACCTCCGCCGACACGCTTTGCACTCAGTGCGGCCATTCATCTGTGCTGCCGCCCGCATCTCCTTACTTAAATCGCGGGGCAGGCTCATCAGCATCAACCCCAAACGAGTTCTCATCATAGTGTTCTCGAGGTCATTATTTAATCTTCTTTGCTGTGTACAGCATGGGTTTTTCGCCGCTCAAATTCGGCTTATAGGGTTAGCTATCACCCTGTATCTTGTGCGTGCTGTTTTGGTTCAAACCATTGCGAATGTTCCAAGCTGCTCAACCCCCCCCGCAAACCGTCGTTCGTCTCCTGCGCCCACCAGTTGTTAAATTTAAAGGAGACTGTTGTTCGCAAACCAGTCGCACAAGCACAGCGACTTAACTAAATTGCTGGTATTACAGAATGGCTCTTTCGGATGGTGAAATTCGCTAGTAGGAAATCGTCACTTCGATCTAATGCCACGAAAATATTTGAGCAAAGGAGAAGCTAATACGTCTTAAATGATTGGTGAGCTGCCGCTTGCTCCTGACGTTAAGTATTATTCAGCAGGCCCATAGCCTAACTAAGTGCTACAGTTTATGTTAGTTTTGACCAACTATTCCAGTCTAACTATTTTTCTAGGTTAAATGGAACTCCACAATAATACGGTTACTGCTGACTCATGAAAACTATAACACTGTCAGCCAATACATCTTGGTATCTGTATAATTTTCGAGCGTCGACTATTCGTCGTTTTCTAGAAGAAGGCTATAGGGTCGTGTGTTTATCGCCGGACGATGGTTATGGGCAAAAAATAGAACAGGAGTTTGGTTGTCAATGGCAGGAGCTGGCGATCGACAATCTCGGCAGCAATCCACTAAAGGACATAGGCTTGGTGTTGCGCTTCTGGCAATTATATCGGCAACTAAAGCCGCTAATAGCGTTTCACTTTACGATTAAAAATAATGTCTACGGTACCTGGGCTGCGGGTTCTCTGGGTATTCCTTCGATAAACAACGTGTCTGGCCTTGGCACTGCGTTTATTCGTTCCGGGTTGGTGGCTAAGGTTGTTCGATTACTTTACAAGACGAGTATGCCATTTGCATCGCGGGTATTTTGTCAGAATCAGGAAGACTATCACTTACTGATCGAGCTCAAGTTAGTAGCTGCTGATCGTTTGCAGTTGATACCAGGTTCGGGTGTGAATTTACAGCGCTTTAATCCACAGCACAGGCGATCTCATGCAGGGTCGTTTCGCTTCTTGTATGCAGGGCGCATGCTAGCGGATAAGGGTTTGCGTGAACTGATTGAAGCCATGCAAAACCTGAATCAGTCTGTGATTCAGTGTGAACTGTGGTTGTGCGGCTTTGCCGATGTTCAAAATGTTTCGGCCATTACGCTGGAGGAGCTAGAAGCTTGGGGACGGTTGCCTGGGGTTAAGTGGATGGGCCCAACCGATAACATGGTAGATGTATACGCGCAGGTCGATGCGGTCGTTTTGCCTTCCTACCGCGAAGGCATGCCGCGTGGTTTATTAGAAGCGGGGGCCATGGGCTTGCCCTCGGTAACAACTAATGTGCCCGGTTGCTGTAACCTCATTGAGGATGGATTTAACGGGTTGATTTGTGAGGTTAAGAACAGTCTAGCCTTACAACAAACGATGCAAAAATTATTGGATATGCCCGCTCGGGATCGCCAACGCTTAGCTGACAATGCTCGGTATTATGTGCGTGAGAACTTTGATGAGAGCCTAGTTGTTGATGCCGCCATGCGAGCAATTTCGGGCCTTGTCTAGGGATGCTAGGGCGTGCCAAGTAAGTCAAATAAGCCGTGTGGGTTTCTTTAGGGGGTTTAGAGAAAAATAATAAGTTGTGTTCATCTCTCTCAATCTGTAGTGGTCTAATGATCTTGGACACCAACTTAGGTGGTAAAATCCACCTTACAAAGGAGTTTAATGACAATGAAAAGAAGAACATTCAGTTCTGAGTTTAAAGGAGAAGCCGCGGAGTTAGTACTTCTACAGTCGTATAGTTACCCGCAAGCTTGTGAAGCGCTGGGTGTTGGTGAAACGGCCCTAAGACGTTGGGTTGATCAATTATCATCTGAACGTATCGGTATCACGCCCAAGGCTAAGGCGTTGACGCCAGATCAGCAACGAATTCAAGAGCTTGAGAAGCGAGTTAAGTGGTTAGAGTTAGAGAAGAAAATATTAAACAAGGCTACCGCTCTCTTGATGTCGCAAGAGATACTGCTATGCCGGTAGTCTCCAATCTAAGAGAGCTGGCACCGCTGAATTTAGTTTGTGATTTATTCGACATGAAGCGATCAAGCTATTACGCAAGATGCCAAAGTAGCCGAGTTATTGATAAAGAGCGCGTAGTAATGCGAGCCGCCGTAAGTGAAAAGCATCGGATAAGCCGAGGCTCGGCAGGTAGCCGTTCAATTGTTGCCATGCGGGCTACGGATGGTATTCAAATTGGCCGATTCAAGGTTAGTCGCTTGATGAAAGAGGCGCAGTTAGTTAGCAAACAACCTAGCGCGCACAAATGCAAAGTGGCATTAGACGAGCGACTTGAAATACCTAACACCCTTGATCGAGAATTCTCTGTTGCAGGCCCGAACGCCGCTTGGTGTGGCGATATAACCTATATCTGAGCAGTCGGTCGCTGGGTTTACTTAGCCGTTATTATTGATTTATACGCGCGACGGGTTGTTGGCTGGTCGATCTCAAAGAACCCAGACGCATCCCTTGTGATCAACGCCCTTGAGAATGCCTATCAGCAAGCAGAGAGGTAAACCCAAAGGGTTGATGTTCCACTCAGACAGGCAGTCAGTATACGAGTTCGAGATTCAGACAATTGTTGTGGCGCTACCGCATTAAACAGAGCATGAGCCGGCGTCGTAACTGCTGGGATAATTCGCCAATGGAAAGAGTCTTCAGAAGCTTGAAAACCGAATGGGTTCCGGGCGAAGGGTATGTCGGCCTAGACTAAGCTAGATTAGATATTAGTAGTTACTTGATGGGGTACTATAATTACCAAATGCCGCATACATTTAATCAGGGTTTAGCTCCAGCGATAGCTGATGAAAAACCTTATCCAATGTCCAAAATTACTTGACCACTATAATATTCTTAATTAGCCTTAAAAGGGGGTAACAGCTACGCAAGAAAAAAACCTAATGTACTGATATCTAATCAAGCACGGTCGACTACGGGGGTCATGAGCTGATGAAAAATATACCAATAATCGATATATCAAATCTCGAAAGTAGCAATGCAGGAAAACGCAAGACCGTTGTTGATAGCCTGTGTAGTGCCTTCCATGAAATCGGTTTTGTGGCAGTTCAGGGGCATGGAATATCTAAATCATTGCTGGGTGATATGCGACTGCAGATAATCGATTTATTTAATAGGCCAGCAGAAGAAAAATTAAGCCTCACCGTACAACAGAACAATTATAGAGGTTACGTGCCTAACCGTTTTTTCACTCCTAACCGAGCGGGAGAGACAAGCAAGCAGCCAGCTTGCGATCAGTACGAAGCGTACAAACTTCACTATGAAGCTGAGCCAGATGATCCCATCCGTAAGTACTGCCCGTTATACGGGCCAAATAAGTGGCCGAAAAGTTCGTATCAATTGAAGAATGTTGTGAGCAACTATTGGCGCGAATGTGATCGAGTTACGCAGAATTTGTTGGGCGCTATAGCTGATTATTTGAATCTAGATAAAAAATATTTTCAACAGGTATTCGAGCAACCTTTAACCAATATGACGCTTTTGCATTACCCTCCGGTAAATTCTAGTAATGATTCGTTTGGTATCCATCCGCATAAGGATACTGATGTTTTAACCATTCTGGGGCCTGATCCGGTGGGTGGTTTGTATGTTCGTAGCAGGGATTCACAAGAATGGATAGCGGTAATTGGCCCAGATGATGCGTTAATTGTTAATGTGGGGGATATGCTTGAAATATGGTCAGCTGGATATTTTGTATCAACCCCACATAAGGTCACTAGTCCGCAAGCAGCCGATCGTTATAGTTTTCCTTATTTTGCAGTACCCCGATACGACGTGGTGGTTGAGTGTTTGAGTTTTGATAAAACTACTATAAGTAAGCGATTCACCCCGCAAGCCGCAGAGCAACGATCAATGCATTGTGGAGATGTTTCACAAAAAATATGGCAAAGTAATTGGCCTGACTCACAAGCCATCGACGAGCGTTACGACCCCTATATAAATTAATTCATTGCCGCTTGACTTAAGCAATAGCTGAATCAGTTTGCCAATTATCATATTGGTTTCATTGGGTTTGGTTTTTATCCCTTGTCATATTCGCCTGGCTGCGTTGGAACGGTGATAAAACGCACCGCCCCTTGGTGCCGTGTTATAGATACACTGCTCAATATTTTGAATAGACTATTACGCGCTGAACTTGATTTGAAGTCGTTGATAACGATTAGCGTCTTGCTTGGTATAGGATCAACCTGCTTGCTTATGATCTTTAAGTTGCTTGCGCTGACATTTGGCGGCGCGAATATTATGAACATAACAATAGCGCCACAAATTACGCTTATGCTTTTGACTGCGGTGCTGGTGGGTATGGCGATTGCGGTAACCGGCTATCTTTTATACAAATGGTACTGTCATAAAGTAACGGGGCAGGCCTTTAAATTTATTGTTTAGAACGCCTATCAAAACGTGGCTTACCTCGGCGAGTATGTCCGGTTTTATACGAGTGCTGTTTCTCAACCATTTCTAGAATTTAATTACTACCAAGCGGCTTGCCAGTCTGACATGTATCTCATATATTCAACAAAGGGCTACGACCACTTAAATGCCACCCCTTAGATTCTTGTTTGAGAGTGCGTGGCGATTAAGTAGCCTGCTGACCATTTACGAAATGAACATCGATTCAATTTTTCAGGACAAGATGGTTATTCGCGCTATCCAAAACGACCCTTTGATTTATAAAGGACGTATACCGTTGGCTACGTCTGCCAAAGTCAATCAAACCGGTTTAGCCGCGAAGTGGTCATCGCCCAGCGCGCAATCACACAGTTTATCGTCAAAAAGTTATGATCGAAGAACCCTAGATTTGAACAGTAGTGAACGGACAAGCTGGGTGTAGAATTGCTGCACCTTACTGAGCAAGCCAGTCGATAAGAGCTTCGGTTGCAGGCCCCTTGTTTAAGTGTCCATGCACGGCTTGTACGGAGTCAGGAATGGGATTGCATTCACACTCTTGCGGATCTAAGGAATGATGGCCGAGAATATCAAAACTAACGAGGTCTCTCAGACTGATCGAGCTCTCTATAGGGATACCCGCAAATGGAGGTGGTCGCATGTTAGCAAGGGCTGCTTCTGAGGAATACATTTGCTCATGTCGTACTTCGGTACCATAGCCACAACTGAGTGTTTTGTGAAAATCATAGTTCTGAAACTTGTTGATCAACGCAATCAAGGCCATGCGGCTTATTTCTGGATAGACCACTAACTGCTCTGAAAAGTTATACTCATTTTTTGAGGCGCAAAGAATAGCTGAATCGCTGGCCACTAGGGGCTCTCTAATAAAGGTGTCGTGATCGTGAACCGCTATCGGAAATTCTAAGCCGCCTTGTATTAGTTGTCCAAGGCCAAAATAGCGAGAAAATAGGCCATATTCTTTGTTCATTAGTTCAGACTCTGGAAAAGCGATTGCACCTTCATAGTCAAGATTAGTGATGATGGTCTGGGACGCACCAAACTGTGTTTTGGTATAACGCTGAAGGTCAAAATAACGTCGTAAGTATTCTTTGCGCTGTTCTGATGTTTCTGGCGGAACCCAATAACTGATTACGTAATTCATATGCTTATTAAAGATTGGTCTTTTGTTCTATTGGCTTGGTGTATACATTCGCCATTGTAATTGAGCCATCAATTTGCTGGACCAGACAAGCCGAAATTCTTTGATGCCTCGAAAAGCATTTGCCTGCTGTTTTGAATGCGCGGTTTTGAATGATGGAAACAGAGTCGACATCTAGTGAGTCAAGACTGTTTTTGCAGGTAATTATGTCGCAATGTGATCTGCTTAAGTGATCCAACACAGTGCTTATATCTGCGGTTAATGAGTTAATCTGCTGCCTGGCATCTATCAATACAACATCCTGAATGGCACTTGCTTGAGCGATTGTTAAGAGATGTTCAAGCTGCTCGATACTGCTTATGCGTTGTACAATGTTTTCGATTCCCGATGCTCGTAAGCTTGGTTGTGCCGCCGCCCACTGCTGTTCTGAATCGCATAGAAAATATTGCGTATTATAAGCGCAAAGAGGGCCTTTTAGCTCACGCAAGAAGCTCGCTTGAACGGATGCCGCTTGCGAAAAATTCAGATGTGATGAGAAATGCTCGAGAACAGGTTTGTAATCCAGTTTGAGTTCATGCCAGCCTATCAAATAATTTCGAATACGGTCCTGCCAACAGTTTGGGTAGCTTGGGGCATTGGGCCGATCAAAACGGTGCGTCCAACGCAAGAAAGGTAGGCAAAGTACACGACCGCCATTCTGGCGAAATTTTTCGTGGATATAGCCTTGTTCTCCTCCAAAGCCACGAAAACGAGGATTGAAACCAAGCCAGCTGCTCTTCAAACAAGCGAATAGCCCCATACCTTGCAGAGGTATATCGAAAGGTTCGCCGTTGATATCCAGGCCACGCGGGTCGCTGGCCCAACGACCAAAAAAACCGTCGTTCCATTCGGCATCCATGTGGGTGCTATATTGATCGTGATTATCGTAAAACAGAGGTCCATGTAGCAAATCTTTGCTATTTGGGTTTTTTTTAAAATAGTCGATCAGGCGGGCAACCGCGCCAGCATGTAAAAATACGTGGCAGTCCATACAAACAACTAATTTTCCTTTTGCCTCGCCGAACACGCGTTCGCGTACAGCCGTGCCTTGGTATTCTCCTGCTGGTACATAGCGGGCTTGACGAACCCGCTTACATAAGCTTCTAACGGCTTCCCCATGCACACTGCCTGGGTTGTTATCAATCACTAATATTTCTATCTGGTCTAGAAGTTCCTTATGATAAAGAACCAAGGATATGATTGAGAAATAAACGCCATCGAGGTCATCATGGGTCGCCATCCCAATGGTTATAACTGGACTGTCGACCTCAGAATCATCGATAGGTAGCTGCTTATTTGCGGAATCAGTCTTCTCCGTTTTCATGCTTTTTGCTAGACGACTCAGTTGGCTGATGCGCTGTGACACTTCGCCGGGTAGCCCTTTAACCTTATCCAGCGTTTTTATAGTGCTGATGAGTGATTGATGGTTCTGCGTTGCAAGGGCTGTTTCTGCAAGAAGTAAGAGCGCTTCATACGTATACAACTCAGGCTCGAAGTAGTCAGCCTGAGGTGCAATAGACATTTCGATGATGATTTCACAGAGATCGTGAGCAAGCTGATATTCGCCATGTTGGTGATGCAGTTCCGCCATCTGCATCAACGGTTCCGCACGTTCAGGGGCGAAATCAAAGCAATCTTGAAAGAGTTGTAGGGCCCTCACATTGTCGCCGTTATGACTAACTATGTTGCCTGCTAGATAGCTTGCCTGCCAAAACTCAGGAGAGTGTTTAGCGTTTTGAATGATGAGTTCCAGATGCTTAAGTGCAGCTGGCAACTCTCGTTTTCGGATTTCTAGTCGGCCTAATAGTAGGTTTTTTGCCGCGTTAGAGGTTGGGCCGGCGATAACCGATTCAATCAAAAACCGTTTGGCTAAAGTATCGACCTGCGCTCGTTGATGAAGTCCGTCGCCATGATCCAAAAAGGAAAAGCCGCTTATCGCACCCTTGGTTTGATTTTTAAAAACAAGGTTTTCGCCTACTGGATATTGGAACTGAGGCAGACAACTGCTGCGAAACAAACGAGGTATTCTTGTCGTATATTCCATATGAATAATATCCACCAGTCCAAC
>JBLHMH010000002.1:0-50798 GCA_047621785.1 Polaribacter sp.
ACTTCTTTTTGCGCCTCCCAAGACAACAAGCCATTTAACATTCGAAATAATTTATTACGATGGTCGACGACAAGTTCGACTACATCGGGCGTCGCCTTGACGTTCTGAAACTTACTTTCATAAACCTTTCGAATATCGTAAAAATATTCCGCAACTTGTTGCTCAACACCATAGAGATTTAACATTTCCTCTATATTTGCACGATATGTTGACTGACCTTGGGTAGGTCCCGATGAATGATCGACTTGAGCAGTCGCGCTTTCCGTACTGGTGTCGGCTGCTGGCTGAGTATCTGTCTGGGCGTAGGCGTGGGTAACACCCAGCAATAAAAAAGCTAAGACGATTTTAGCCGTCAGCGATTTCAACATTAGTGCCTTGATATCCCGTGCTATTAAAAATAAAACCCTTCGCAACTTCATTACCGCACTCCAAACCTTGCCAGTTATTTTAATGGACAGCAGGTAAACCTTTTTTACAAAACTCCACAACCAAAAACAATTGACTGAAGTTAACTACAGAAACTACCCCGCAACCCTACATGTATCATCACGGGGTTCGCATCTTAATAGATACTTCAACCCGCGGCGTCCAGCAGACTAAGTCTTTTTTTAAGGAAATAAAAGTCTACTTTATCCCTTGAGAGATGAATTTACGAAAAGACACATCTACAAGCGAGAAACGCTGTAGACCCTTGTCATTAAAGGTCAGTTACCGTGCACATTGTTGAATATAATTTATTTCGCGCAGGTTGAATAGAACACGACTTTATATAGAACATGGCCTTCTAAGGCCATTAAAGTTAAACGTTTTCAACAATTGCGAATCGAAATTAGTCCGGCTAGGCGGATTCTGATATCAGTTGTCGAGATTGTGCTTATCGGCAATCAGCTGCTCCAGAAGCGGGAAAATCCTTTTAAAGTCGAAACCGAATATTCTATTTACGGTGCCTATTTCATTCAAGGCATCCACGGTTTTTTCACCTAAAATACCGTCTATTTCACCGATATCATAACCTAGCATCGACAATAGGCGTTGAATGCCAGCCACTTTGACGAGCTGCTTATTCTGGTAGCTGCGTTTGCTATGGCGAACTTCTATTTTATTGTGGTTGCGCCAATTTTTATCGACCTTGTTGAACTTCACGACAGTATTTCCGTCTTTGCAGAAATTACCGTCGGGAATGCGAAAATCATTGAGTTCCACACATAGGGGTTTTTCCTCACCCCAATTAAAAGCATCAACTGGCATGGTGGAACGCGGATTAGACTCGGCGTGCAGGTAGTAATCGCCCTTAATCATGGCTACATCGACCGGCACTTCACAGAAACTCGGGTAAATTCGCCACCAGCCTGAACTCGCCGTACGACCCTCGCCTGTGTCGTAACCCACCGCCACTATTAATACCAGATCAGTCTGATTGCATACCTCCAAACGCGCGTCAGCATGACTGGAGCTGGCCAACAACAATAGTGCAAAACAGAATCGTGACATCATGGAAAAGTTAACCTTCATTTTGCAGATAGAGTAACGAGAAGCATAAACCTCCTATTCCTCTAGAACAACAAGTATTAGCCAGCCCAAAAACCACGTCGCTTCCTTTTAAAATAACCTCAAACGGGAGAAATCTACTGCCTCTACAAGCTACAGAGATGAGATATTGTCTGGTTTACTGTTTTTCTAACAATTTTCCGCTGTGCGAACCTACAAAGCCCCACCGCATCCAATAATATTTTAAAATAGGCTGTAATCAAATCGATAAGTCAGCGATCAGTTGAACAGGCAAGCCTGCGGTTGGGTACGGCCTGGTGCAGCCATTTTTTCGGGTATGGCGGTTTTGGTATTCATATGATCCAGAATATTTTTGATTGAGATAGAATCTACAATGCCGGCGATAACGTACAGGAATTCACTAACCCGGGTGCGCTAGATACGCAGGATCAGCAACCTTAATTGCACCACCGCATTGATCAGAGATTTCACATGGCGTGAATGGATTCACTAATCGCATGGACGCATGAATGCGCTGGAACGGCCCATTAAAAACACGCTTTAATCGTTGCGCTAATGCCTTGGATGCTCTGCTCTCCTCAGGGACCTATCAGGGGAGTCGTCTCTCGCGCTGCACTTCCTACCCTTGCCCTGTTCGCCCTGTTCGCCCTGTTCGCCGGGTGTTAGCCTCGATCGAGGTCTATTTGTTGCTGCGCGATCAACTGTTGGGCATTCTGCGGATCTATTTCGACAAGACTACCGTCTGCCTCAACCACGCAAGCAATCCGAACTATAGATATATTTTTTCCCAGATGTTTGCGACGATGATTGGCAGACACCGATGTGGTGAAAACATCAACTGCGGTAGGCGCGTCAGGCCCAGACTGGATAGCCTAGGGTTTCGCGTTGGTCATCTCTCAAATCAATCTAACAAAGCTGATGTTGCAGATGGTGTTGACTTTTGTTGTCAGTCAATGGATTCAGATTCCCTAGGGGTTAAGCGGGCGCGTCTGATTTTTTCAAAAAATTTAGAGACAAATTAACATCACACTATTATCGCTTGTATTGATCGGCCAGCAGATACCGTCGTCGACGGAAATGATCGCTGTATCGTCACACAAATCACCAACGCCATCGCCATCGAGGTCAATTTGACTGAAATTAGTCACTAACGGGCAATTATCCTGTGCATTAAGGATCTCGTCACCATCCAGGTCTTCATCACCGAGGTCACAGATAAAATCGCCGTCTTGATCAGGTCCGTCGTTATGTGGATCAGCGCCAAAACCGTCACTGCAATCGTCACAACCGTCGGTGTCAGCGTCTTCGCAGATTTTTGGGTCAAGTGGATTTGCGTCGCCGCCATCCAAAACAAAATCATTGTCACTGTCCGGATCACAAGCATCGCCTAATCCATCTTCGTCGGTATCCTTCTGCGCGGAATTGTCATCCAGCGGACAGTTATCATTTTCATCAAGTCTTGAATCATTATCATCATCGAGATCGCAGACGTCGCCCAGCAAATCAAAATCTGAATCAATTTGATTGGCATTCGGCAACGCAATGCAATTGTCGACTCCGTCTACGATACTGTCGTTATCACCATCAGTATCGAGATCCCGATTAACGCCACTGAGATCGACCGGATCAACACCCGAGTAGTTGTTATCTGCACTCACTGCTGCGCTTATCACAACCCTGAATAGGATATCACCATCCACCAGATCATCGTCCAGACCGGTGACGGTCACCGTCTGGGCTATACGTGCGTTTAACGGTGTGAATCTCAGTAAACCGCCGGAAACGCTGGCTTCACTGATATCATTCACTGCAATACCAATATCGACGTCACTAATCGGATCGCTATTAAGTACGACCATGAAACTCGTAGGTATTCCGGACTCATCGGTCTCCAGCGGTTCAACGGCATTGATAATAATTCCGGCAGTGTCGTCATCGATATTCAGCAAGAAAATGTCATCGACGTTAAGACCAGCATAGTCTGAACCGCCGCTGACGGCCGCTGCCGTCACTACTGCGTAAGAGACATCGCCATCGTCGATATAGTCCTCGACGCCGGTTACGGTCACCGTTTGCGCGACATTCCAATTCTCCGAATCAAACAGAACAACAGCGGGTGACACGACCCCCTCGGTGATATCGTTACTGCTCAAGGCAATGCTTACCGGCGATTGAGGACTGGCCTCTAACTCGATGGTAAAGGTGATCTCGCCTCGCGCTTCTAAAGTATCAGTGTTGCCAACTGTCAGTGAAACACCGGCAAAGTCGTCATTGATATTATGAACAGCGAGGGACGGTATCGACAAAAGCCGATAGGCAGCATCGGAATCATTACTGACCGCCAGTTGCACGAAATAGGCGACATCACCGTCATCATGCTCATCATCCTCGCCGGTCAGGCTAACCAGCTGTGGTTGATTCCAATTGGCCGCATTAAAAGCCAACCAAGCCTTGTCGAGCTTACCTTCTGTGGTATCAGAACTAAGCAAGTTCACCACTACCGGTTCCACCGGTTCAGTATCCAGCACCACACTGAAGATGTCGTTGGCGCCCGCTTCGGATGTGGTCAACCCAATTGTCGGGGTGATGGTGATACCCGCCGTGTCGCTGTCGTCAAGATTGCTCAGGCTAACATCGCTGGCGTCCAACTGATCAAAATTCAGGTCGTCGCTGACTGCTAGTGCGGTTACAACCTGGTAGGCAACATCGCCGTCATCAATCACATCGTTTACACCGCTGACAGTAACCGTTTTGGCCTGAATTCCATCGAGTGCCGTAAATACCAATGTTGCGGGGGAAACGGAGCCCTCGCTGGCATCTGAGGTAGTGAGTGCAATGCTAACATCCGCTGTCGCAGGCAGGTTCAATGCCACGGTGAATGTTGCGATGGAACCAATCTCAGCGGTGACCAATCCTGAGGTCGGTGTTACGATAATCTCAGATGCAATCACAAAACTAGCTTTGATAGTTTTATGATTTTCCATCGTGACTGTACAGGTGTTTATGACCACGGCATCACAAGCCGCACCCAACCAGCTTTCAAACCGATAGCCATTGTCGGGTGTAGCGGTCAGTTCAACATCAGTGTTCAAGGCAAATTGCCCAAAACACGGACCACCGGCATTACTACAATTAATCTGGCCCGAGTCGGCCATAACTGATCCATTCGGAGCAGGCGTGACGGTTAGTGTACGCAGCAAACTACCAACTTGTGAAAATACTATGGCCTGGTGGTCGCTCAAGCTGGTGGTCGCTGGCAAGCCTTGATTCAGAAACACTAAGCCTTCGCCGCCATCGAACTGCTCAATTCCAATCAGCGCCCGTGCGGCGAAATCCAACTCCGCAGAACCAAACGTCAGGTCGCGATATTGCAATACAATATCATTGCTAGCTTCGTACAAAATCGCCTGAAACGTAACTGTGCCCGGTAAATTCTCAGATACCTGGCGATAATGCAGCAAATTATGCCATTGCACGATTAATCGACGGTTTGGCGCAAGTCCTTCTAATTTACTGTAGATTGCCCCATTGTTTGCACTCGGATCTAGGTCTTCCCACAACGGCGAAATAAAATTATTCGGGACGGTTGTTGCCGGCGAATCGATAAACTCAAAGAAACTCAATTCGACGTCACTCTCAAATTTTAACATGCCGTTGCTATGCACCCATACTTCGCTGTAGCTAAGTCCATAGAAATTAAAATTAAATCCAATCGGAATGTTAGCGCCTTCGTCATCAACGTTTGCAAGACCAATATCGTTGCCGTCACTACTCTCTTTCCAGGCATAAGGGTAGGCAGGGTCAATCGCATAATCGGGGACATCCACGACAGTGAAGACGATAACCTCATTATTGTTTACCCCCTCAGACACCGCAGTTATTGCCAGCGTCACCTCGCCGTTTACGGTCGGCGTCCAGGTTGCCGTGTAAAACCCGTCTGCGGCAGTCTCATCCGGGGCGATACCATCGTCGGCCAGGACGAATGCTGCCTGCCCATTATCGGGTTCTGCAGTCACCGTTGAACCGGTGACCGGATCACCGCAACTGGTTAGCCTGACTTGCACCGTTAGCGCTTGATTGAGCCTTAAATACTGCGTCGCAGAGACAGGATTGAAATACATATTGATATTACCTGCTGAACAATTCAGGGCATCGAAAGCATTTAATCGCCCGCCGGTCGCCGTCAAACCATCGAGTGCTGCTATCGGATTGGCAGTATCCAGCATACGTGCCTTGAGTTGCAAATAGGTCATGCTGGGATCTGAAGCAAGCAATAAAGCAGCCACGCCTGCGACATGCGGCGAAGCCATCGAGGTTCCGCTTAAAGTGTTCAGATTATTCGACCCGACGGTACTCAGGATGGATACCCCGGGCGCTCCAATATCGACCGATACTAATCCATAGTTGCTAGTTTCGGCTTTTGTGTCATTGCGGTTTGTTGACGCAACTGCAACAACGCTGGGTAAATCATAGCTTGATGGGTAGTGCGGTATTGCATCATTGTCCTCGCCATCATTACCCGCCGCGGCGACAAATAGAATATCCTGATCCTGGGTTGCGAGGATGGCATCACGCATTGACTGAGTGGCATCTCCACCACCATAGCTATTGTTGGTGACGCGTAGATTGACGCCATGATTTTTTTTCATATTAGCGGCGTAAGTCAGGCATTCCACTGCATCCGAAACAATCCCACGGCCGTTGGCGCCCAAATATTTCAAAGCCATAATGCTGACGTTCCAGTTGACTCCGGTAACTTGGCTGGCGTTATTACCGCGTGCGCCGATAATACCTGCAACATGGGTGCCGTGATAGCTCGAGCCATCGTCATCGATTGGGTCTGAATCGTCGTTAATGCAATCAATTCCGTATACGTCATCCACATAGCCGTTAAAATCGTCATCCACCCCATTCTGGGCTTTGTCCTTGCCATCCGTATCTAAGCCTGTCTCACCGGGATTACGCCACATATTGCCAGTCAAATCCGAATGGTCGTAACGCACCCCAGTGTCGATCACAGCGACCACCACCGAAGCGCTGCCGGTGGTTATATCCCATGCCTCAACGGCATCGATATCAGCATCGACAGTGCCACCCGACTGTCCTGTATTGTGTAGGCCCCAGAGACTGGAAAAGTTGCTGTCATCAGGTATTAGATTAGCCGACATTACAACATCTGCTTCTGCGTATTCGACTTGGCCTGTGGCTATAAGGGCTTTGATCAGGGCATCACGATCCGCTTCAGGGTCGTTAATTTCCAACACTGACAGTTGAAAATCGCCACTGACTGGCAAAGCCTGCAATTGTAGTTGCTTGTTAGGTGAAGTATTGCGCGCTGCCGCGGCTTCTTTATGACTCAGATGAAAGGTTTTTAAATGTGTTATCCCTTCGATCGGCATTTTCCGATCAGTTTTATCCATCAGCGAACGCTGCACTCCAACGGCGATCGCATCAGCGCGCGCAAACGATGAATTCGTTTTAAACCTCGCAAGTATCCGGCGCCCTGCAGTATCGGAGGCACTCGAAGCCCTGGGCATGGCAACCCCTGAAAATTGCCCGGGCTGGTTCAATAAGGTCGAATTCGAACCTGCCGAGTACGCGGTTTGTACGACCGCGGTCAAGCCCCACAGGCTAATGAGTAACCTGAAAATCAAACATTGACTGTTTGAATAGCTCGCCTTATTCATAGGGAGAAAAACACCAGTTATCTGAGAAAATGAAGTCCATAAGCAATACAGACCTTGATTTACGCCGATCTATTCTAAGCAATCCTAAATAATACCGGCTCGGATTCCTGTGAAACCCATACAGGAAATTTCCCCTTCACCGCTGAAAGTAACGGTAATGCAAGACAACAATTTCAGCCAGTATACCAGTTCCGACAACGCAAGAGTGTCAAATAGTGCCCTGTCGACAGTAGCGAACTGGCGCACAAACGGAAAGATCGCGATTTCTATCCAACTGACCCCAGAGCACAATCATGATCATGGCGCCTGATCATTGGGTCAAATCTGTTTACAATATTATTTAATCTTAAGTCAATTTTTATAACTAGCTGCATATCTCTTTTTACCCAATGAATCACCGGCTCAACGCCACCATAGTGGCTCAATCCGAAGTGATTGGCAACGTCCACTAGCTTGTAATCGCCCATTATGTGAGCAAGACACATCGCCACCTTTCTTGAAAAATTGCGCACCCCACACCCCCGTTTCAACTGGCTCAAGTCAGCTTCATCACATTGGCATTCTTATGCCACCGCCGCCACAATTTCTTCCACAAAAACCTTATACCGTTTTGCCATTAACTTGGTGCAGCCAAGCTGGTGGTAAACTTCTATGGTTGTAAGCGAATCGCTGCGTTTACTTTTTCCGATACAACTCCGGTAGCTCGCTATTGGTAAGCAGCTAGGTTTTCGATAATCTTTACTTCGATCGTGTTCTTATGAATGTACTTGCTCAAGTGCAATAGGTGCTCGTCGCTATCCACTAATACGGTTTTATACCTGCCTCTGAAAACGACCCGACCGTATTCAGAGGCAGGTATAAGGTTACGTATATACGCTTCTGACATGGCGCATCTCACGCCGGAAGTTTCTAAATGGCATTGATACCAGCAATTGATAATGATTGGTCATTAAACAATAGGCGTGTATCTCAATATCAAAACGCCTAACGGGATCTGATAGGACATTGAGGAATAAGGCAAAACACTCTCTTGAATGAAGGATATCCTCGCGCCCACTTCCAAGATTAATTATGAGGTAATAAGCACCGTCAAACTCGATCCTCTCTGGCCTACTGATAGTATTTATAAGGACCGCTTGAATGGTAGTGTAAAAGATTTGACCCCTATTCAACCACAAGCTATCGTCAATCAAAATAATTAAGCAGTTAGCACTAAAGGAGAACAGTTTGAAATTTATCATACCAATCGTTTTGGTCGTGGCGACAGCCATGATCTTGGCTATATTCTTCTTCCCCAAGGACCTTGAAACCGATCTTGCACGTGGCATTCCAATGTCACCTACAAAAGTAGCACCTAAATCATATGGTTCGATCCCGCCTCTACGAGCTGCCAAAGGTTTAAACCAAGCCAAAGTGGCGCTCGGCGAACGACTCTTCAGCGACCCAATACTCTCAGATAACAATACTGTGTCGTGTGCCACTTGCCACATTCTAGATCTGGGCGGAACTAATCAATTGCCTATTTCCATTGGAATCAATGGCGGCACTCAGAGGATTAACGTGCCAACTGTTTTTAATTCCAGTTTAAACTTCAAACAATTTTGGGATGGGCGTGCGGATACGCTCGAAGAACAAGTTGATGGCCCAATAACTAATCCATTGGAAATGGGCTCCACTTGGCCTGAAACGGTGTCTCGCCTGAAAGCGAACAGCGAGTATGTGAAACAGTTCACAAACTCTTACTCTGAAGGGATTACACAAAACACTATTAGCCATGCAATCGCCGAATTTGAGCGCTCGCTGACAACACCTGATTCTGCTTTCGATCAATATTTAAAAGGCGATGAAGAAGCACTAAGTGCTGAAGAAGTAGAGGGCTACAAACTGTTTACTAATTTAGGATGCGTGAGATGCCACCAGGGCATGGGCATAGGCGGCAACATGTTTCAACGCATGGGAGCCAAGAATGACTATTTTTCGAATCGCGACGATTTGAACAAACATGATATGGGCCGCTTCAATGTGACGGCTGACGAATTTGATAAACACCGATTTAAAGTCCCAAGCCTTCGAAATGTCGCGCTCACCGCACCGTATTTTCATGATGGCAGCGCCGCCACCCTACTTGACGCCGTTCAGGTCATGGCTAAATACCAATTGGGCCGGCGTTTAAAGGACCGAGAGCAAACGCTGCTGGTCAGTTTTCTAAAAAGTTTAACCGGTCAATACCAAGGTAAAACACTTGGCGCAGATCGAACAGAGCAAACGAGGGTACAGCAATGAGTACACGAGCAGAATATATTCTTGGCGCAGCGGGAATATTCATCGGAGTGCTGCTTATGGCGTTCTTTTACTGGAAATCGGCGGCCATTGATGACACCAGTGAGCATCAAAATTATGTTGGGAGTATTAGGCACCTGCAGGCTGGGGACGCCATTCTGGATCAACATTTACTGAGGCTGCGCAACGGCTCAACCAACAGTGTGGATAAAATTAATGAAAAGTTAGCCTTAATCCACCGCCTGCAAGTAATAATAGCGCGACCACCGGAATATATTCCCGTAAAAGGGACCGAGATACTGATGGCACTCTCAGCAAACTTCCAAAAGGTTATGGAACGCAAGGAATTACTAATTGAACGTTTTACGGCCGAAAATGCCAACCTAAAAACCTCCATCGTCTACTACCCCATTTTGAGCCAAGAATTAGTCGATAGCTTAAAGGAAGTGGAACAGGGCAAAGCCCTCGCCACAAAAATACAGATTTTGCTTAGAGACATATTGCTGTTTAATCTAAACACCAATCCAGTCTTAGCTATTTCGATCAAAAAACAAATTGGTCGGATGGATGTAGCCGGCGCAAACTACCTCACAAATTTAAACCAATCTCAATGGAACTCAATTGATGAAATTGAAGATTTAAGCGTTCAAGGACAAACCATCTTGAAAGTAAAACCGGGCGTAGATTCGCTTATTGAAGAGTTAATGGCGATGCCGGTTACCGTGGAATTAGAGAGCTTTGCCAATGAATATCACCGCTGGTACCGCTATGCGCTGGAAAGCGCAAAATTTTATCGCTTGTGCTTGTATTTACTAATAATATTGATCACCATTTACATTGCCTGGATGGTTATTCGTCATCTTGATAAACGGGTTAAGGAAGCAACTAAAACGAGTGAAGAACAGCGTGATCAGGCGATCGTGCAACTAGCCGAGCGTCGCGCGCTTGGCGAAGTTGCCATCGCTGTGAGCAGTGTAGGCGACCTAAATAGTGTATTAGATACCATTCTGGAAAAGAGTCGCGAGGTGGCAAACGCGGAAGCTAGCTCCCTGCTGTTATTGGACGAGAATGAGAACAATCTCTATTTTCATACAGTGCAAGGAGAGGTTTCCGAAGAGTTAAAAGGTAAACGCATAGGGCTAGGTGAGGGTTTGGTTAGTCATGTTCTTACAACAGGAAAAACTGAGGTGGTAGCTGACCCCTATAACGACCCGCGCTTCAACCGAGCGATCGATGATGCAACAGGTTTCACTACCCGCTCAATACTAACTACACCACTAATCAATAAAAATAAAATCATTGGAATATTACAACTCGTAAACCGTAAGGGACTGGATACTTTTGTAGCAAACGACATTTCGTTGATAAAGTCTTTTGCAGTTCAAGCCGGTGTAGCCATAGAAAACTCACGACTCTACTCGGATGTCAAAAATTACGCGAATGACCTAAAGACATCGCTAGATAATGAGCGTCGTTTAACGGTTGAAAAACAGAAAATGGGGGCCTATGTGCCGAAGGAAGTGGTCGATCAAATATCCCGTAGCCGCGAGGAAAAACTCGCATTGGGCGGCAAGGTTATTCGAGCCACTATTCTATTCTCTGATATTGTCGGCTTTACCCGCTTGTCGGAGCGCCTAGATCCCACAAAAGTCGTCGACTTTCTGAACCTCTACATGACAGAAATGTCAGATATCATCGAAGAAGAAGGCGGCATTATTGATAAGTTCATCGGCGATGGCATCATGGCGATTTTTAATAATGAAGACGCTAACCCAGCTTTGTCTGCTGTGCGGGCAGGCTTGCGCATGCAGGCCGTTGTCGAAAGCCACCGAGAAGGCTGGGCCAGTATCGATCCAGACTTATCGGAATTAAGCATGCGAGTCGGCATTAATTCGGGACGAGTGATATCCGGCAATGTAGGTTCAGAGCGACGAATGGATTACACTGTGATTGGTGATAACGTCAATGTGGCCGCTAGAATTGAACAAGCCTGCAAACCGGGCGGAGTGCTGGTAAGCACAGCAACTTACGAAGATGTGAAATTACAGGTTAAGGCTAAAAAAATGGAACCCATCATCGTTAAGAATCGCGACCAGCCAGTGCTAACCTATTTAATAGAATCAACCACAGTAGCATTGGATGATTCTATTAATTGAGCTAGATAAGGTCGAAACTTAAAAATGAAAAGAAACTATTAAAGATGACGATTGGCCCAATGATAAAACCGAATTTCTCTAGCGATTATTAGTGCACGATAAATCGATCACCCCCTTACCAACGGTCCAGGTATCGCTCCAAACTATGAAACATAAGCTGGCATTGTGGGCTTCAGCTTCTAGATTAAAGAACAATATATCGTCAACTGTGAGGAACTATAAGCACCATGCGTAATTTTTCGTGCGCTCAACCGGTACAATCAACAAATCCTCACCTGTCGCTTCTTGAGAAAATCTCCAGAGCATAGTAAGGGCAATAACTGACGTTAAAAGTAGAGCTAATTCAGCATCAAAGGAGGTCACCCACCATTCGCTTTATGTGATCTTTCGCGATTGTAAAACCAAAGGAACGTTGTTGTGTTCTGGTATCGTGATTTATTCAAAACTTCAAAACACAGTATCTTATGCCGTAGTCCAGCTTATTTTGGAGGCATTGCAATACGCCAAGATTGTTCATATTTTGGTATTGCGCTTTGCCTGTAAGTATTCAGATTCCAGGCGGTCTACCAAATTGGTAGTACTCAATACTTCATCTATACAACCCACGCCCTGCCCGGCTGCCCAGATTCCCTTCCAAGGTTTAACGTCGGATCCGTCTTGACCATTGAAGTTCATTTTTGCTTCTTGTTTGACCACTTCCTTTGGATCCAAACCCTGATTTACAATACTGGGTATCATCATGCTGGCATTTGCGCCGGTGAAGGCTTTTGTTACCACTAAGTCTTCCGCAGTACAGCCTAATACCATTTGCTTGTATTCGGGCTCAGCTAGGCTTTCATCGGTGGCAATAAAACTTGTGCCCATATACGCAAAATCAGCGCCTGCAACCATGGCTGATAAAATACCCGTGCCGCTGGAAATTCCCCCTGCGAGAGCGATATACCCATCCCAAAACTCACGAACCTCATGGATAAACGAAAATGGATTGAGAGAACCGGTATGGCCACCGGCGCCTGAGCAAACCAAAACCAGGCCATCGGCCCCAGCGTCTGCTGCTTTTTTTGCGTACCTCACACTACTGACATCGGCAAAAACCAACCCGCCGTAGGCATGCACCGCGTCGATTACTTTGGCCGGGCTGCCTAAAGCAGTGATCACAATCGGCACCTTATAGCGGACAACAATCTCTAAGTCGTCGCCTAAGCGTTGGTTGGTGCGATGAGCAAACAAATTTGCAGCGTAGGGTGCGTAGCCGGCTGCCAACGGATCGTCTATGTTGTTCAGTACCCCGTCAATCTGCGCTAGCCAGTTTTCTAGGTCTTGGGTTGTTCGGCAATTGGGTGTGGGGAAGGCTCCAACCACGCCTGCCTTACAGGCATTTATAACAAGGTCTGGCCCTGAAATAAGAAACATTGGCGCTGCAAACAGCGGTAGACGAAGGTTTTCAAGTCTCTGTCTTACGTTATTAATCACTATAATTCGTCTCTGATTTACTGATTGAAAAGAGGCATTACTAAGAATCCAAAAGTGCTCGCTTGGTGACTTCGAGACACTTTTACATATTCACTCTATTGGCTTGATAAAACTAACTTTCACTAATAGACTTAATCGGATATTGACTGGAAGAATACACCCGCGATTAGCAAAACTCAATTGATCACTAACACAGACTAAAAACATGCGCACGACACCTGATGAACGGATAAATGAATTTAACAAACGGGGCTGGTGGGGAACTGACACACTGGATTCTATATTCATGGCGAGCGTGGCAAAGCATGGCCCCAAAACAGCCTTGGTGGACCAATTTAATCGCAGTGAATTTACTGATGGGCAAGCGTATCGACTTAACTTTGACGAGCTTGGCAATGCAGCTGAGAATCTCGCTGCGGATTTTTATAGACATGGTTTAAGGCGTGACGATATCGTTGTTATACAACTCCCAAATATCGCTGAACTTGCAGTACTCTACCTAGCGCTTGGAAAGCTTGGGGTAATTCTAAGTCCGGTACCAATCCAATATGGTCGTTTCGAGCTTGAGAAAGCCATACAGCTTGTTGAACCCGCAGCGTTTATTTCATTAAGCAATTTTAAGGGTAAGAATTTTGCACGTGAGCATGGTGCAGCGTTTGTCGAAAAAAGTATCGTATTTTGTTTTGGTGAGGACGCCCCTGAAGGCGCAATTTCTTTAGCGTTGGATACCAAAAAACCGATCACTAATGTCGAGTACCAAGCGTATCTTGCGGGCCTCGAATTAACTGCAAATGACATTTTTACAATCTGTTGGACCTCAGGAACCACGGGCCAACCTAAAGGCGTTCCGCGCAGTCACAATATGTGGATAGCGTCCGCGATAGCCTCTCTGGATTGCGCAGAGTTGCGCGAAAATGAGACAATATTAAATCCGTTTCCACTGGTTAATATGGCAGCCATCGGAGGGTTTTTATATTGCTGGTTAATGCGCGCATGCACACTAGTTCTGCATCACCCTTTTGATATGAACGTGTTTCTCAAGCAAATTCAAGAGGAGAAAATCGCCTACACAATAGCCCCCCCTGCGGTGCTGACAATGCTATTGAATAAACGCGAGATTTTGGACTCCGTTGACTTGAAAAGCCTGCGCTGTATCGGCTCTGGCAGTGCTCCCTTATCTGAATATATGGTCGCTGGCTTTGGCAAGGATTACGGCATCGAAATTTTGAATATATTCGGCTCCAACGAAGGTATATGTTTAACATCGGGGCCAACAGATTTGCCTGACCATGCACAACGCGCACAATTTTTTCCGCGTTTCGGGGTTAAGGGTTTAGAGTGGGATAATCGGGCTGGCGATTTTTTAAAGACGCGATTAGTTAACAGAAAATCAGGCGAGCTAGTTACCGAACGTGGCGTCGAAGGCGAACTTGAGATTTGGGGAGCAACTGTTTTCGACGGCTACTATAAATCCCCCGAGGCCAATGCCGAGGTTTTTTCATTGGATGGCTATTTTCGCACCGGCGATGTTTTTGAAATTACCGACGATGGCGAGCAGCCAAGATTTTATAAATATGTTGGTCGCTGTAAAGATATTATTGTTCGCGGTGGGGTAAATATTTCGCCTGCGGAAATTGACAATGAACTCGCCTCGCACCCAAAAGTAGCTGAAGTTTGTGTGGTTGGAGTTGATGACGATATTATGGGGGAGCGCATTGCGGTAGCTGTGGTTCCTAAGCCTGGCGAAACTGTCGTGTTGGAGGATTTGACCGACTACCTCAAGCAAAAAGGCATGGCGGTATTCAAGCTACCTGAAAAACTTCAATGTGTAGAAGCGCTGCCTTATAACGCCACCGGAAAGATTCAGCGCCGAGATGTTAAAAAAATGATCGACTAAAGTATTTCAATGATCTGCGAGGTTTATTCTTTGGTCGTTGCGTGGGTGCCTGCGCAACTAGCGCTCGCGAACACCAAAGCACTAGTCACTACCGTAGCTTACCTCGTGCGGATGCAGCACTTGATCGCATTGGCTACAAACGACTTCGCCATCAAACGGCTGGTCACATGGTAAATGCCGGAGTTTTAAAAGGCCTTTGTCCTTTCTGATCAACCATCGTTCCGTCCATTCATGAATCGCAATGGTGTGACCGAACAAATCCCTGCCTTTGTTCGACAAATGATACTCATATCGTGGCGGCGACTGCTGGTAGAGAATACGATTCATGATGCCGGTTTTCACTAACAGACTTAAGCGGTCTGCCAATACACTGGTGCCGATTCGAATTGCGCTCGCTATTTGGTCAAAGCGCTGCAAACCGAAGAACCCGGCCGCTAGAACTAATGAGGTCCATCGATCACCAACGCAATCCAGCACCCTAATCTCTTCGTTATGCATGGCGCCGTTTTTTTCAGATTCTGATTTAGTTCGGCGTTGCGACCTTGCTGCTACCTGCGCAACGGTATCGAATTTCTCCCGAATTGCAAAACTAGTGTCGTGTGCATCAAGCTCCTTATCACACGCTTTGCATTTATAGATAGGCACCATGTTTTTGCCGCACGATTTGTGTATCAATGAAGAAGGTAGGTAGTGGTGCACTCCCCAGTTGTGCTCCCACTTCCACATCATCAACACCACGGGATAAAGGTCTAGCCCTTTGGCCGTGAGGCAATACTCAAATCTTGGCGGACTCGTTTGATAGGCTTTTTTATAGAGAATTTCGTTCGCCACCAAACTCTTTAATCGGGAGGTTAGCGTGCCACGACTACAATCCGCACTTTCTCTGAGGCCTTTGAAGCGACCGATCCCTAGATACACATCTCGAATAATCAAAAATGCCCAGCGGTCACCGATCACGGCTAATCCTTGCGCTACCTGGCTGCTAATAAAGAGTTCAGAGTTAAGTTTGGGGTCTAACCTATCCGTCATGGTCGTTTAAGGCTAAGCTACTAGTTCGATAAGCATGGCTGTACCAGTACCCGCCGCACCACTGGTGGAAACTATCCCACGCTTTAGTCCCTTGCGCTCTAATTCATCGATTAGAGTGCCAACCATAATCGCGCCGGTCGCGCCCATCGGATGACCTAGGGCAATAACGCCTCCATTTACATTGAGTTTTTGGTCGCCGATCTGAAGCAACTGCTGGCATTTTATAATGGTGGCCGCAAACGCTTCATGCAACTCAAATAGGTCAACGTCATCTGCCACCAAACCTTGCTCAACCATGAGTTTCTTGGTCACGCTAGCACAGCCTGAAACAGATTCTAAAGGATCACCACAGACCGTGGTGGTGGCGACAATCTTAGCTCTAGGCTTAAGCCCTGCCTCGTATAGAGATTGATCTGCCACCAAAACTAGGGCGGCAGCATCAGCCAAGGCGGGTGAGTTACCTGCTGTGTGAACATGCCTGATAGACGTTAACTGCGAGTGGCGGGCGAGTTGCAAGGCATCGGCTCCGGCCGCTCCTATTTGTGCAAAACTCGGCGCTAATTCAGCTAAGCTTTGCATGCTGGTTTGCGGTCGAATGCACTCATCGTGCTTCACCAACTGCCCTGTTGTTTGGTTAAACACCGGAATCACCGATTTAAACCAACCTTCATGTCTGGCCCGGGTAGCCCGCTGATGACTTTTAAACGCGACTTCATCTACTTGCTCTCGACTCACATCATGCAGCGAAGCAACCAAGTCAGCCCCACTACCCATCATTAACATTCGACATTTTGTGGCTAAAGCAGGATCTAGGAATATGGCCGCCTGGTCAGACATCATAGGTACCCGCGACATCATCTCAACACCGCCGGCGAGGGTACATTTTGCCTGCCCCACATTAATCTTCATTGCGGCTATATTCACTGCATCCAAACCCGATGAACAATATCGGTTTACTGTCATTCCTGGAATGTGCTCAGGCCATGCTGAGTACATCAGCGAGGCTTTGGCGATATTGCCCGCTTGCTCTTTGGCCTGAGTCGCACAGCCTAGAATCACATCTTCAACAATATTTTTATCTAACTTGGTACGTTGCTCAAGGGCTTCGTATAAGGTTTGTAGCAGTTCAAACGGCGACAAATCGGCCAATGCGCCAGTTGCTTTGGCACTACCACGACCACGCGGGGTTCGTATGGCGTCATAAATGTAAGCGTGTTTCATCAATCAATACCAACGACGAAACTGACACAAGTAGTAGCGCTCCCGCCCAAGTTGAACGTCGCCATATTTTTAGCGCCACTAATTTGTGCGTCGTCGGCTTTGTTACTTACTTGTTTAGAACAATCTAGTAGCATACGAACCCCGGTGGCACCCACTGGATGGCCTAAGCCTATCAAGCCACCACTGGGGTTAATCGGGAAATCACCATCCAGGCTAATTCTACCTTCTTCAATCGCCTTCCAACTCTCACCAGGCGCAGTTAAGCCTATGTGGTCGATGGCCATGTATTCTGTGATCGTGAAACAATCATGCGTTTCCAAACCATCCAGCTTAGAAATATGGTCGAAACCTGAGCGTCTGAGCGCGTCTTGCATTATTTGCGCAACATGTGGGAAGACCAGAGGCTTGCCTTTACTTAAGGCCAGCTTGCTCTCTAAACTCATTGCAGAGGAACGATGCCCCCAGCCCTTTATTCGCGGAATATCTTTTAGTTTTAACTGATGCTTTTTCGCATAATCCTTGGCAGCCGCTTTGCTCGCTAGAAAAACACAGGCAGCGCCATCCGTAATCTGGCCACAGTCCATGCGGCGTATGCGACCTTCAATTGATGGGTTTAGTTCATCATTATTGGTGTAGTGGTCTGCACTAAAATCCCATTTACGAGTTTGCGCATTGGGGTTTAGGCGCCCATTACCAAAATTAATCTTAGATATTTCTTTCAAATAATCGCAATTAATTCCATGCCGGTGATCATACTCATCGATAAGTAAGTCAAACATGTGCGGCCATGGGAACGTACAATCAGTTGCTTCTTTGCCAATCCATGCGGCCGCACCTAAGTGGTCTGCGCCGGTTTTACCATCGACATTGCGCATGTATTCAAGACCAAGCACACAGGCCAGTTGATAATGCCCCGCTTCGATATCACGCATGGCAGACAGCAGGGCAATCGACCCTGAGGCGCAGGCTGCCTCATGACGACTGGTCGGAATCGAGTGTAACTCTGGGTACGCTTCAGCAAAAAAACCCCCGAGTTGACCCTGTCCAGTAAATAGCTCACCGACAAAATTACCAACGTGACCGACTTCAATCTGCTCTGGCTCTAGCCCCGCAGAACTAAGTGCACTATCCAGTGTCTGCTTGAACATCTCATAGATGTCCAATTCTTCTCGATGCCAATTACGCGCGAAATCCGTTTGGGTACCACCGAGAATATATATTGGCGTTGTCATATGCGAATACCTACTTAATTAAATTAGCCCAGCAGCGCCTTTTTACGCGACGTTGAGTTCTTCGCCACGCGCCCAAGTAGCATGCACGCCACTGGATATCCGATGCGGCAATATGACCTGACAAATTGGACCGGCGGTGATGTCTTTAGCGTCAAACATGACAAATTCAGAACGATCAAGCTTGGTATCCGTGATGATCGAAACCACATAACCGTCATCTTCACTCTGTGGATTAATTCTTGGTGCAAATGCGGGTTCGCTACCAAACCGTTGATCACCAAACATGTAGTCTTGCTGCTCGCCTGTGTCTAAATCGTCTTTAGACAATCCATCAAACTGAAAATACCCAGGAGTGGGGATTACACTATATATATACCGATATTTAAGGCCTTGGTAAAGCGAGTTTATAACTCCAAACTCACGTGTTCGGTCATCCAAACGCTGCTCAGTAGTCTCTCCGGTTTTCAAATTGAAACGCCAGCGATGTAAGCGTGGTAACAATAAGTCATTGGCCAAGAAGCCCATCATACGCGCTAATCCAGCAGGTGCATTAGGGTGGCTTGGCGGTTTGGGGCACTCTTGAAAATATCCGTCTAAGACAATTTCATCACCTTCTTCGTAGGCATTGGTCCAATGCAAGACATAGGTTGGGTCCGCCTCGAACCACATGATGTGGTCTTGATTGCCATAGCGCGGGATGATCGCGAAGCGAGTCTTCATGTCTGGATAGTACTCAACGGCATGAATGTCTTTGGCGAGTAGTTCTTGGTTCCAAAACATCGGCATGTCATTCATGATCGAGTAATTATCGGTGAACGCCATATCGTGTGGCAGCCTTGGCCCTGGAACAGGAATCGGCGTGTAGTGCTTTAGTTTATTGTCAGCACCCACCACCCCGTAGTGCATGTACGGCGCGTGTTTTGAATAATTGAAGAACAATAATTCTCCGGTGCGCGGGTCAACCTTGGGGTGCGCTGAAATACCATCAATGGGTACCCAACCTTCAGTGCCAAATTGCTCAAGTGTGAGCGGGTCTAAACGATAACCTTCGGCTGATTGGTAAAACGTAGATAAGGCCTTCCCCGCATGTACGATGACGTCAGTGGAGGAGGAATCCTTTAGAGCTTCCTGGGCGCCCCAACCTGGCCGCGTAGACCGAGATGGATGCTCTGCTAAGCCAGCCCACAAAGACTGTCCGGCTTCTTGTTCAGCCTGGAAGGCCTTGGTTTGTACAAACCGATTTCGATAGCCAATCGCACCATCTTTAACATAAATACTGTGAATCATACCGTCGCCATCAAAAGGATGATATCGACCAATGGGGTCGTGGACTGGGTTCTCGGTATTACGCAAGTACACGCCATCTACGTCCTTTGGAATCTCTCCAATAACTTGCATATCCGTGGCATTGTATTCTTTATGATTAGGTGTCCATACGCCAAACGTATAAGGGTTGGCGCTTTCTTCAATGCTGGATATAAATTCTTTAACTAGTTCTACTGGCATGATATTTGCTCTGTTAATACGCGAAGCTATTAAATTGTTATAACTCTGTTGCTAGTTTAAATGTCGTCTAAATAAGCAGATCGATTTATTTGTGACCTCAGCATAACCCCTTTTTTCGTAAACTCATGAAATAGGCCGTTGATTTTATTGACGAAATTTTCGTGAAACTGTCAAAAACCGAGCTATGCTGAGGTCTCTATTTAGAGATTTTACATCAAATACTAGTGACTTTCATAATTAGACTAACAACAAATTTGAATCATATCAACTAAACAACACAGCAAACTCTAGACTAATCAGCTTAATTTCTGTTCTTCCAATATCTGTTCGGTCTTCTTCTTGTGATTATATGCATTCACCCATAATTCCCGCCCTCTAGCACCAAGATGATTTTTTGTGACTCAGACATAGATGGTGGGAAAGCGCTTTCACACGCATAAGGTTGCCTGGCGCCAAGCTTGGGGCGATGCGCTTACTGTGGTAAACAAACACGTCTATGAGATAAAATCTGCGAACATACTGCAACCTGGACCAGCGGCGCCCTGCGATGGGCTCGATCAATTACTTGAAATTACTTCTGCTTGGCAAGCACAAAATGGCTAGCTTGGTTTTTGGCACTACTTATAAAAAGGACATTAAAATAGAAAAAACTATTTGATTCTGGCGCGATTTTGGAGGAAATAGTCCCTTTGCTTTTCTTTATTCCATTCTTTAAGACAAATGGCATCGACCTTCAACGTTTGTATCGGGCCTATTTGTGAATGTTGCTGCTGGCGGTTTTTCTGCCGATCTGTTAATTTCATCCTTTATCTTTTGGTTGTTTATGTTTCAGCGTCGGCGTGATGTAGACGGACCCAATCCAGCGCTATTTATCCTTCTCAATCTGACAATTGGATTGAGCTGCGCCTTACCTGCCTATTTATATACCAATGAAAAATAATAGTTCTAACATCCAACAGATTGGCCAAATAGCCATTGCTGTTTCGGATATCGACAAATCGGTAGCTTTTTATCGTGACATCTTAGACCTAGAGCTTCTTTTTGAAGTTCCACCTGGCCTCGCATTTTTAAACTGCGGCGGCATTCGTTTGATGTTAACTGTTTTACAGGGCGACCCGGAAGATCATCACACGTCGACTATTTACTATAAGGTTGTCGACGTGAGAGACACCCAGGAAGAGTTAGAACAAAAAGGAGTTACTTTTATTCAAGACGCTAAGCTGGTAGCGAGCATGCCAGACCATGAACTATGGATGGGATTTATCCGTGACCCAGATAAAAATCTGATTGGCATTATGGCCGAGCTACCACTTGGCCCTGCTTAACTCTGCTTAACTCTGCTTAACTCTGCTTGGCCCTTCTTAGTATTCAGCCAACGCAGATAGTCCAAGGCTAAACAATCTAAGCAGGTTTGATTTCTATGCCGCTAATCTTAGGGTGATCTTGAATAAGAAATTTATCGCTTCCCGCGCTGGTAAATTGTTTTTCAGATACACTGGATATACGGTGGAATTCTGCTACCGCGTTGTCTGGTGTAAGTTCCAAACTTAGAAAGCCATGATGCGCTGTTTCACTGTATTTCAAATTATCGTTAGTCTCTATCAGCAATTCACTCAGCCGCGTCGCTGGCAATCCAAGAGCTTTGGGCAGTCCTGGCGACGAAATAGACGTAGCGCCTAATTCTATCCCCTGCCAGCCAGCATTGGTTTCAGATTGTAATTCGAAAGCCCAACTGGCATGTGTATCGCCGGTTAGAACAATCAGGTTAGCCTCTACCTTTGCGGCTGCGTTCAAGAAATCTTCACGCTCGGCGCCATAGCCATTCCAAGAGTCGGTACCAAATGGCAGGCCCAACTTTGACAACCCTAGAGCGGGCTTCATCCACGAGCTTAATTGTTCCTTTTCAGTTTCATTAAGTTTGTCCGCTAGATTTGGCAAAACCACTTTTGCGACCAAAGTTTGATTGCCTACGACCTGCCATTTCTTGGCGCTGCGCTTGGAATCGCTTAGGCTTTTGGCCACAAAATCTCTTTGTGCTGCGCCAAGTAATTGCCGCTTCGGATCGTCCAGCACCTCAGCTCGAAAGGCTTGCATGTCGGGCAAATAGCTATAACCTTTGGGCAGTTTTTCAGCCGCCTGTAGTTTTTTAATCTGCTGGTAGTCGGTGACCGCCTGCAGCTCTGAACCGTTAACTTTATGCGGCAAGTTAACTTCCACCACTGTTTCACCCTGTGCCTCATCATTTGCGTCAAGCAATCTAGGCTCAGCGCCATTGCTAAGGTCGAACTTGGCCGTTACGTAACGCATATCAGCCTGAACGTTTACTTGCTCATCACGCGCGCTAATGCGTGTCTCGAGCATAATCAAAGAAGCAAGATCGCCTATGTCAAAGCTTCGCCATTGTTCAATACGGCCTTCGTTGTCAGGTTCACGAATGGGCATCCATTCGTAGTAGGCTTGCAAAGCAGCCGCCTTACGATCCGCCCAGGCTCCTTCACCCTCGTTGGCGTTTTCTGCCCCGCTATGCCAACTGTCGTTGGCAAATTCATGATCATCCCAACTCAAGATGAAGGGCAGCTTGGCGTGCAAGCGTTGCAGGCTTTTATCTGTTTTATACTGCCCATGACGACGACGAAAATCAGCCAAATTTGTTGCTTCGTGTAGCGGCTCAGACACTCTACCTAGAGCTTCCGCGCCCTGCGATGCATAACCAAGTGCGTCGTATTCGTAAATATAATCACCTAGATGCACGACTAAATCGAGATCTTCCCGATCAGCCATCGCCGCATAACCATTAAAATATCCCGCAGGGAAATTTGAGCATGAGCATATGCCTAACTTGAAAGAATCGACTTGCCCCACAGGCAGCGTTCGCGCACGCCCAGTCTTCGAAACAATATCGTTTACTGAGAACCGATAGTAATAGAATGTATCTGCTTGTAGTTGATCGGCATCCACTTTAATAGTGTAGTCGGTGTCTGCTGAGGTAGTAACGACACCGCTGCGGACGAGGCTATTAAAGGTTTTGTCTTTAGAGAGCTCCCACACAACAGGCATTGCTTGCTGGTTGGTGGTGATGCGCGACCAAATAATCAACCGAGTTTGAGTTGGGTCACCACTGGCCACGCCATGTTGAAAGGCGACTGGGCCACCGGCCGCGTACAATTTTGATGCTGCGACAGTGGCCGCAACGGCGGGCCCGACCTTGGTTAAAAGGTCGCGTCGCGAGATATTTCTTGGCATATTAGTTGATTAACTTAATTTTTTGACCTGGTCGAGGTTCACCAGTGGGGTACATGTCGTTAATGAGGCGTAGTTGAGCTTCGGCATATTTATTAATTCTAGATTCGCGCGCGTACTTTTCAAAAGAGTCACCTTGCTTGGCGGTTATCAATCTAATACGTTGGCCAGTCGCAAGCTCGCGTTCAGCTGGCTTTAAACGACGAACGCTTTGAATCACATTAAAGAAATCTTGGTTTGGCAAAGTTTCCTTGCCTTGCCCTAAAATCACAAACGCCTGGTCGCCTCGATATAGAGCGCTCACTCTTACATTTTGGCTCTGGCCGGTTTCCTCGTCACCTAAAGTAGCGACACCGGCATAGGCTTGATCTTCTGAAGTTGGTATTTTTTGACCGTCTCGAAAGCTTGTAAAATTGGTCCGTAAGAAGCTATCAGCGCTTTCACCTTTGGTCGATGCACCCATGCGCATACGAATCGCTTGGCTTTGATCTGGCATGATTGCAACTAACTCTGCGGGTTGATTAACTAATGTCCAACCCTGTGGAAACTCAACAAATAAATCTAAATCTTTGTGATAAAAGCTATTCCCGTCGACAATACCTTGAGCTTCGCTGTCACCGAATGCCATACCATCGGTAAGTTTTAAAAATTTGCCATTGTCTGGTAGAGATTGGCCGACATCTCTGAATTTAGCGGCGGCGGCAATCACTTCTTGAAGGCGCTGATCATTGCGTGGATGAGTAGAGTAAACACCATGATAGGCCTGCGCGGGCTTACCTTCTTGACGAGCCTTTTCTGCAGAGAATAACTCCTGATTTTTGAGAATGCCAATCACGCCAATCATGTCTTGTGGATCGTAGTTATTTCTAGCCATGTACTCAGCGCCCAAACGATCCGATTCCAATTCTTGAGTTCGCCCATACCCGCTTAACAGAGCACCACCAAAAACTTGAGATAACTGGACAAGGTCACTACTGCCAGTGCCAATAGCAACTACAGCAGACGCTACGCCTACTACCTGTTGTTGTGCCGCTCGCTGAGCGCCATGACGGGCGGTAACATGGCCTATTTCATGACCAATGACACCCGCCAAATGCGATTCGGTATTCATGTAAGACATGATCCCGCGTGTCACATAGACATAACCACCGGGCAATGCAAAGGCATTGACTTGGGGGCTATCAAGCAATGTGAAGGTGAACTTGAGGTCTGGTCGATGACTCTTGGCAGCAAGTCGCTGGCCAATATCATTTACGTATTTCTGTAGTTCCGGATCGTCATATATTTGATATTGCTTGAGTATGCCTTGATGATACTCTGGCCCAACAGACAACTCCCAACTTTCGGATAGCGCGATTTCGTTTTTACCCGTGACTGGGTTGGTCGCACAGCCTTGGCCAAACAGCAAAATCAGACTAACTAAAGCGAGTCGATTGATAACTTTTCCGCTCATGTGATATTTCTATAAATAGGGTTTTGTTGTGTAATTTCAGCAATCGCTCTGCGCTCGCTAACACTTAAACTAGCGATTCGAGCTTAGCACAGGCCGGTGACTGATAAGTGGTACAAGCCGCCTGAGGCCATTTAATTATTGTTAACCATGTCTCGAGCCTTGGTCCTCTAAAAACCTACTCTGGACGCTAGCGAAACGGACCTAACAACATTTTGTCGACTCGGTCAAAGCCGTTATCGTCATCTTTTAAACCGATAGACATGCGGTGGTGGCTGGCCGTGGGCTGGGAGGTGAAAGTACTGAATAGTTTATCCCACCAGATGATGAAAAACCCGTAATTGGTGTTTTGTTCATCCACAATTACAGAATGATGAATCCTGTGTAAATCGGGAGTCGCAATTATCCAACGCAATTTTCTGTCTAACCACAAGGGTAGCTTTAAATTACTATGATTGAACGCTGAACTGACGATCAACAATAGTTCAAATAAGATTACAGCCACAACGGGTGTACCCAAAGCAATCACCAACAGAGCCTTGTAGATGAGCGATAATATTAGCTCGAATGGGTGGAATCGGATCGATGTAGACACATCCATGTCTTTATCAGAATGATGAATTTTGTGTATTTTCCACAAAATATTAATTCGATGTGTGGCTACGTGCTGCCAGTAAATCGCAAAATCCAGCACGACTATACAAACCACCACTGCAATCCAAGGGGTGATCTCGATATTATTGAACAGACCAAAAGAATGCTCAGTAGCCCACTTAGACGATATGACCAAGGTGATTGGAATAGCCAAGCGCAAGATCAAGACATTGATCATAAACAATAATAAGTTGTGGATGATTCGATTGATTCCACTATTTGCTAGATTTCTACGCGCAAACGCAGTTTGAAGTATAAGTAATATCAGAAACGCGCTAAATGGAATTAGGGTAACGATATTCAATAAAGAAACGTTGTTAACGATGATGGTTGCCTTTACTGCTTGCGTGTCTTAGTGACTGTTTGCCCTAGTTATTGAAGGGCTAAATTGCGGCTTACTTCAGAACCTGCTTACCCTCAACCCATTTTATGATTGGCGCCCACTGCTGCATATCCTGCTTTACCTCGGTTACCGGCATCTCAAAAATACCGACGCCGCTATCGGCGGCTTTAATATAGTTTTGCGAACTGCGTAAAGTCCCTATAAACGGCACATTCAAAGCGCTTAAAAACTTGTGCAGCGCTTTATATGAGTGATAGCCACTATGCGCTCTATTCGCAACAACGCCGATGATGGCGTGTGAGTTGTTAGCGCGGACGCGTGTTGTGATGTCAGCAATAAACGAGGCTGCGACCCGCATATCGATTGCCGATGGTAAAACCGGAATGATAACCACGTCGACCAACTTTATTAGTTTCGCCACTTTTGCGCTGTCAGTACGTGCCGGCGCATCATATATCACTCTGCGCGTACCTTCTTCGGGAAAGATCCTGCCTTTCAAACCATTAAACCCTTGGATCTTATTTTCAGTGTCTGGCCTAACTCTTAACCACGCCATACTTGACTGCTGGGGGTCTAAATCGACCAATGCAACTGAAACATCCCACACTGAATAATAGGTCGCCAAATTGCTAGCGATTGTCGTTTTACCGCAGCCGCCTTTGGGGTTCACCACTAATATGGAACGCATGTTGACATCCTCCTCGATTAAACAAGTTGTAAGAGTATTGGGGTATTATCCGAACGAGGATACTATTAATTTGTTTTTTTGCCAATTCGCGGAGCCATTAGTACCCGCAAGGAATCCGCTCGCATCTGGTAGATTATCGGTGCTTGTCTCTATGCCAAGAGGCTAATTTCCCAAATTATTCCATCAACGTTAGGCTAACTACTACTATGAATCACACAATATTGATCGTTGAAGATGAAAAGGAGATCGCCGACACGCTCTGCTATGCCTTGAATTCTGCCGGCATGAATGCCAAATGGGTTTCCAGTGGCACCGACGCAAAAGCTGCTTTATTGGAAAATAATTTTGATTTGTGCGTCTTAGACGTAGGACTACCTGACTGCAACGGCTTTGAATTACTAAAGGAAATACGCCACAACGAAAGAGCTGAGCGTAATATCCCGGTGGTTTTTCTGACTGCGAGAAGTGAAGAAATTGATAGAATTATAGGTTTAGAGATCGGTGCTGACGACTACGTTTGCAAACCATTTAGTCCACGCGAGGTAGTCGCCCGAATTAAAGTGATTATTAAACGAGTGAATTTAAATGGCAAAGCAGCGCCTATCACGAAAGCAGTTCAGGCAGATTTTAGTATTCAACCGGCCCCCGTACCAGCGAGTCAAACCGAAACTCCTTTCCAACAAAATCAGGACAACTTCACTATACGCTACTTAGGTAAAGTGTTACCGCTCACCCGAGCCGAATATGAATTACTGGCTACTTTTGTAAGTCAACCAGGCCGAGTTTTTAGCCGCCGTCAGTTAATTGAGCGTATTTGGTCTTCCAATCATCCTTCGGATGACCGAGCCATTGATACTCATATCAAAACTTTGCGCGCAAAACTAAAAACATCAAATCCTCATATAGACTACATCGTCACCCATCGAGGCTTCGGCTACAGTTTGGAAATTAACAGAACTACTAATTAAGCAACCCGAAGCATTAATATGAAAATGAGTTACGGCCTAAGGGCCTTCGCGATTTACTTTGTAATTTTAGGGACAGTTATTTGGTTCACGCTGGATAATGCGATTGAACGACTCAACGACGGAATGCGCCAATCAGCTGAAAGTGTGATCCTCGACATTGCCCATGTTTTGGCGGCTTTCATTGAAGATGAAACAGCCAGAGACGATACAAGTTCTGCGCTGGACAAAGACTCCTTAGCGATTAATAGCGACCAGTTAAAACGCGTTTTTGCAGGTGTTAAGTCTCGAGTACTGGATGCGCAAATATACCAAGTCAGCAAAAAACAGGTTGATTCGCAGATAACTATCACCGATCACAATGGTGTCGTGATTTATGATTCGACCGGTAGGCATCTGGGCGAAGACTATTCACGCTGGCGAGACGTAAAGCTTACCCTAGAAGGGAAATACGGAGCCAGAACCAGCTATGTCGACCAACAACATACCGAACCCGGCGACCCAAAGGTTATGGTAATTGCTGCGCCCATTATAAAGCAAGGAGATATCATTGGTGTGATCAGCGTTTTTAAGCCAATCAATGGTTTAGAACAACACTTATTGACCGAGAGTAATCAACTAAAACAGTATGCCTTCGGATTGCTGATGTTAGCATTGTTGATCGGCTATCTGCTGAGCCTGTGGTTTACCTACGCGTTGAATAAAATAGCCAGCTATGCCAATGCGATGGCCGAAGGTGAGTCAATTGAAGCGCCTATGTTTCTAGATCGACGGCTGGCCGATCTTTCTGCATCAATCTCAAATATGCGCAAGCAACTTGATGGCAAGGAGTATGTAGAAAATTACATTCACTCGCTAACCCACGAACTTAAAACACCTATCACCAGCATCGGCGGAGCCGTTGAATTATTGTCTGAAGAAATGGCTATTGATGATATATCGGCAGACACTGCTTCAGTAGAAGCTATGTCAGTAGAAGATAGAAGATTATTCTTAAACAATATTCAAACGTCTAATCAACGCATGTCTCGACTAGTTGATCGAATGTTATCGTTAGCCAAGCTTGAAGGCCTAACAGCACTAGTAGATACCAGCGAGTTCGACTTGTTGCCAAGTATTGAACGCTTAGTAAATGAACGATATTCAATTATCGAACAGGCTCAACTTAGCATTATTAAACCAACTCAGACATCGTACATGTGCGTTGGCGACCGAGTATTGCTGAGTCAAGCCATTGCGAATCTGCTAGACAATGCGATCAAGTTCTGTGAAATAAATGGCCAAATAGAGATTACCGTAGGGCCGAACCCTGTGAATACCGGCAAAGGTTACGTTGGGCCTTACGAGATGGCACTTCACAATCAAGGTCAGCCAATCCCTGAGTTTGCGTTGCCAAAAATCTATGATCGTTTTTTTTCCATGCCCAACGCTCAAGCGAATAAATCACCGAGCAAAAGCACCGGGCTGGGCCTTAGCTTTGTCAGAGAGATGATGAAACTGCACAAAGGTTCGGTGACGGTCGCAAACACGCAAACCGGTGTTCGCGCTACGCTTAGGTGGCCGACTCAGCAATAGTGACGTGCCTAGAAGGTCTACTCTAACAAGCTTCTTGGCACAACTGTTAGCGCAACAATAGCCACTAGCAGCTTATTGAATTCTAGCCCCTTGCTCTAATAGCCGCTTCTGTAATACCTTAATATCCACTTCTGCAAAATCACAATCACTCTCCAATGAAATGGCTGCAGCGACGCCCGCGCCCTGACCATTAACCGCGCAACACATCATATTGCGCACTGCCGCATGTGAATCTCTATCGCCACCGGTACTACGACCAGTCACAATTAAGTGACCGATGCCTTTGGGTAGCATGGCCCGATATGGCAATTGGAAATAGCGCCCTGTGGTTGGCAAAATAAGAATTCCGTATCCATCTATAAACTCAGGGAAGATACCAACACTGTCTTCAAAGCGCCCTTGCTGACGCACATCTTTCGCCGTCATATTATAGTGCGCGTCTATTTTTCGGGTGTCTCGGATTCCAATAGTTAGTCCAAAATTACGTAATTTAGCGTTCTCGCAGCCCGGGTTATATCGGCGTAGCGCTTCAACCGCCAGCATGGCCTGACGCCGCCCCTCTATTTCCCCCTTGGTCAAATCATCAGCATTGGTGCCGTCAATTTCACTCAGATGAACTAAATTTAAATAGGTAAGATCTCCCTGATCATAAATCGCACCCCAAGTACCACAAATGGTGTTGAGGTTCTCTGGAATAAGACCGGCTTCGATTGCTTTCTCGAACGGTTTTCGTAAGAACGGAGAAAACATTTTGTCCTCTTTACCAGAGGTTTCGATACTCCATTCGCCGCCTTCCCAATCTTTATAGGTTTGCGGGTCTGATTTAACATGTTCGATAAACCGTTTTTTATTAACCCCAGTCATCGAGAACATGACCGATGCTGCCATCATGTCTTCTCGTGGTGTTTTATGCACCACGGCACCGGCGCGTGCTGCGACATCGGCATCTCCAGTCGCGTCAATAATACGCTTTGCAAGTATTGCTTCGCGGCCTGATTTACTTTCGACGATAACGCCTTTTAAAATTCCATGCTCCACAATAGGTGCAACCATCGTGCGGTGTAGCATCGGCGTAATCTTTGCTTCTTGGACCAATACGTCAGCCACGTATTTGAATGCTTCGCCATCTAAGGCATGACTCTGCGATTGAGGTTCTTGAGTAGATGCGCCCATCGCCTTGGCGCGCTCTTCAAACTCTACGCCTATGCCTTCGCTATCCACCGTTTTGGCATGGCGATACCAGGCAAAGCCCTCTACCCCGACCTGAGTGATATTTCCGCCAAAACATCCGTATCTTTCTAGCAGTGTGGTCTGGGCACCGGCTCGCGCCGACGCAATTGCAGCCGCCAAACCGCCGGGTCCACTACCCACCACCAATACATCAGTGTGGTGAATAATTGGAGTTTCGCGAGATGGTTCAAATATTGATTTCATAAAATGTCCTAAACGTAAAATTAGTCGGCATCAATCTGCCAGCCAAGGGCGAGCAAGCGGGTCTGGGTGGCTACTTCACTGGGCATATCCGCCAAGGTCAATTCAGCCTCACAAGCCACAGTTCCATCTGGGAGAACTATTTTACCTTCTGCTTTACCAAGGCGTCCGCGTAAACGAACAACTTTGCCAATTGCTGTTATTGGCGTATTTATTAACACTGGTTGGCGATATTGAACTTTCATTACCACCGTCATCATAAAATGGTGATGATCACCCACCATCGCAACTCTACCCACTACCTCATCCAACACTGAAGCCAAAATACCACCATGTACGATCTCGGGGTAACCTTGAAAACGTTCATCCAAAGTAAGCTCACTAGCAACGCTATCTTGCGCGTTGTCATAAAACTGCATCTTTAGTCCAATGGGATTATCTCGCCCACAGACAAAGCACATACTGGCATTTGGCTGCTTATGCGTACAATTGTGACTGATTGTCATAGTGACTAGTTCCGAATAGATTAATAGCTTAGGGATGCTAAGGTTAACCTACAATTTAATATTAGTATTTAAAAATATACGACGCTGTGCCAGAATGAAGTACTGATTCAAATTTCTTAACGCATTATCAGTAACGCTTGTTCGAGATCTTACTCCGTTTGACGTTTAATCTCGATGTAAAAGGTTTCAACGAAAAGCACAATTTATGAGGATTACTATGGATTATTTTTTAGCAGGATTCCGGCAGTATGCAGATTTCAACGGACGTGCAGCACGTAAACCTTATTGGATGTTTATGCTAGTTTACGTACTCATATACATAGCATTGGCGGTAATTGACGTAAATTTTGGCGCTCTTTACCTTGCTACTATTTTCTCTCTGGCGGTATTGGTACCCAGTATAAGTTTTGCAGCCCGACGCCTGCACGACACAGGCCGATCTGGATGGTGGCAATTGCTTGCTTTAATACCACTTATTGGAACCATAATAATAATTGTATTTTTAGCCCAACACAGCCACCCAGACAATCAATACGGGCCTAATCCTAAAGGATTAGCTAAAGACCAGAGTCGTGGCGTGAGTTAGATCATCGCGCCATGACTTTATTTTTATCGAATAGCGGCGAGCGCGTTTTGGCTCGCTGTTATAGCCCCCTCTATGTAGCCCTTTATGTGTCCTTGCGCGGCTTCTGTGCCGGACCAAATAAGGCCTTGTCCCCAGCCTACTTCCTTAATAGTACTCAGGAAGTTAAGTGAATGATGATTCGCGATCTGTTGATCTAACCCTGTCGCCAGATAAGGGTTTTTAGCCCAGTCTTGGTACAGAATATCTAAGGGCTTTTGGGCTTTCTCGCCAAACAAACGAACCAACTGCTGGATAATCGATCGCTTTATTTCAGCTGGTTCATTATTACGTTGCGCGGGCGGGGTCGCGAGGAAACCAAATAACGCATGCCTGTTCTGACCCAGACGAGAGGCATCACCCAATGGAGAGGCATCATGAATTTCTGCAAGTGGCCCGCGTTGGCTGATCACGTCGCCAGAAAAACCAGCCTCTCGCCAAAATGCGTGTTCATAAATGCACACCGCTTTGGCATGACCGGCCATCCATGTGGCCAAATTATTCAACTCATGGATTCGTGACTCGGATAGTTCTGGTGAAAACGCCATAGCCTTTAGTACCACACGCGGGGGCATCGCTAAGATGACATGCTGAGCGCTAAATATTTGGGAACTATTGGCCACCCTAAGCTGAACACCGTCACTTTTGTGCTCAATGGCATTGACCACGTGCTCGCAGAGTATCGTATCGTCGCCAGCTAGCTCTATAATCGCTGACACTAAGGACTCAATCACCGTCTCCCAACCATCTCTAATACGTAGTGAACCCTGCATTGAGATACCGGGCATCCCCCTCTGTAACGGTGCGCCAATCGGCTCGAAGAGGCTGTCGCCAACCGCATATTGCTCAAACACGCTGTGTTTTAAGCCTAGCCCGTGAATCAGTGATTCGATGGCGGTTTGTCCTGGCCAAAACCAAGAAGGCCCTAGGTCGTAACGCGATGTATTAAGGCGATCACTCTCACCAGGGCTTGAAAGAATACGTCCTCCAAGGCGCGATGTGGATTCCAGAAGCTTGAATTCAATACCTTGTTTAGCCAGTTCATAAGCGGTATGTAATCCACTGATACCACCGCCGATAATAATAACTGTTTGCATATTCGGATTATAAACTATAATCAAACGTCACAAGGTTTCTACTAAGGTAAGCGTACTACTTCTTGATCAACCCGATTTATATGTCCTTGCTTTACCCATAGCTTTGCACCCTGCGGCCCAGCAATGGCGTGCAGCTTAGATTCGCACGGTAAACGCAGCCAAGCTTGACTACTCAGCACTTCATCAGCTTCTGTAAATTCACCGTCCAGTACTAACAACTCTGCACCGCCTGGTAGATCAATATCAACAACAGCGCCGGGCTGCCAGTGTTGAATACTCACCGCTTCTGCTTGATCCATATACAAAGGGATAATACTGACCCCGGGGTGATCAGCAGCGGCAATCGCCTGCATAAAATTAGAGTCAAGGCGAACATGGGTAGGATCTTGCAGTTCAAACTGCCAGAGTTTCACAAATATCACACAGCCGGCATCGGAGCCGGGGGTATGACTCGATTGAGGCGGATTACGGATATACGAGCCTGCTGGAAAATCACCGTGTTCGTCTTGAAAGACACCTTCAAGCACAAAAATCTCTTCGCCGCCAGTATGTACATGCGGTGAAAATTTACTAGCTGGGGCGTATCGCACAATTGATGTGGCGCGCGCTACTTCATCACCAACTCGGTCTAGAGGCCGCCTAGACACACCCGGCATGGGCGAATCTAGCCAAGGCAAGCGAGCACTGTGCACCGCCACCCGTTGCTCGAAATCAGCATTAATTCTCATACTAGGCTCCTGCTTAATGCCCTCTAGTTAAGTACTATAAACATCGTTTTTTTAATCTTTGGTGATAGGTTTTACGAATAATATTCAAGCCTGTACTTGGTTCGAGGCTTTTCTGCTAAGTACTCGTCTTTTTAGAATCCAAGCTGCGAGAGCGCCCAATACCCCCATTATCGCTATACCACCAAAATAAATAGTATAGGCAAATTTACCTGGGTAAACGGTTTGCAAGTAACCTTCGAGCAATGGCAGATAAATGTCAGGCGAATAGCCCACCAAAGATATAACGCCAATTGCCAAACCCTTTATTTTATTTGAGACATCACAACTTTCCAAGGTAGCCCAAAATATACCGCGCACCGCATAGGTTAGAAAACCGATGACCAATACAATACCGAGTAGAGCAATTGAGCCTGCGGTAGCGGGTAATAAAACCAAGCCACCAAGCGCTATTGACGCAAGCAGTAACAATACCCCTAGGACTAACTCTCGATCAAGAAAGTCACCGGCAAACCCTGCAGACACTGCCCCAATCGGACGCATCCATAATTTGGCTACGGTGATTGACCCAACAGCGACAGCCGTAAGGCCATAGTAATTTTGCATATAGGCTGAAAACGAATAGGTTGCGAAGAATAATTGATAACCGGTCAAGATGCAGATTCCACACAGCCAAATATCTAGATTAGATGCGACCACCTTCAAGTCACGCCATACATTTGATTCAACTTCTGTTTTTTTATCATCCAAGCCAGTCGCACTATCCTTAACATGATCGTCCAAGACAAAATACGAGATCGGCGCCAATACCAACATACAGCCAACATACAGCCAGATTACCTTGCGCAGTGCGTCGGGCGTATCTTGTCCCAAACTTTGAGTGTAGTAAGCAAACATGCCAACCGCGATGGTGGCAAGAATTGCCTCTACCAGGCCTCGCCCGCCATCTAAAATCCCAAAGAAGCGGCCCTGTTGATCGGATCTGGCAAGCAGTGTGGTGGCTTTAATCAGCGCTGCCCAAAAGGTCAGACCGGCAGCAATCCCCCAACCGGCAAAGATAATTTGCAATGAACCAAACCCTGGCATGGTTGAGAACCACACCCCTAAGGCTCCCGCCACTGTCAGTGAAAATGACATTAAGATGCGTGGCGACACCCGATCTGCTAACCAACCACTGGGCAAATACGAAACCATATAGAGCACGCCTAGTACCGCATAGTTTTGACCCAGCTGTGCGCTGCTTATGCCGAACGACTCCTCAATACTTACCTGAAAATTTTGGCGTAAGTAAATCAGTGGATAGATATTACCAGCAACAATCACTAAGACCGCTAGCTTAATATAACGCTGGCGAGTACTCAGTTGGTTTTGGGTTTCTTGTACCTGCATCGAGATTCCTTTGATTAGCTTTAGTTAGGCTGAATTATTTTTATAATTAAATACTTGATGAACGACTATTTTACAGTTGCCACACTATACTTTTTTAATCTCGAATCCAAATATAAAAAATGGAGCGACGATTACCTATAGCCAATCCGGCAGACTATTAAAGCTGATATTGACTGGCAGCGAGGTCCCGCATTATTTCCTCTGAGCCACCACCGATGGCATTAACTCTCACCTCGCGGTAGATACGCTCAACTTTAGAGCCGCGTAAATAACTAGCACCACCTAATATCTGGCTAGCTTCGCGCGCACAAAACTCCATGGTTTCACTGGCTTGTACTTTCAACAACGCCAGGTCCGCGTAGTTAGAGCGGCCTGCCATGATCTCTCTAGTAATATGTTGTGTGTACGCTTGAGTTGCATTTATTCGCTGTTTCATCGATACAATTTTATGCCTAATAACTTGGTGCTTCGATAGAGGCTTGCCAAAAGTTTCGCGCTGTTGCGCCCAGGCAATCGCTTCGCTCAAACAACAACGTGCACAGGCCTCCATATTAACCACCATGCCTAGGCGTTCGTTATTAAAGTTATTCATGATCACCGCAAAGCCCATTCCCGCCCGTCCAATTAGATTTGCAGCGGGCACTCTTACGTCATCAAAGTAGATGGTGGCCGTATCAGAACACCACCAACCTTGCTTCTTATCCAGGGCGGTTCGTGCAACGCCTTCTAAGTTAGTTGGAATAAGTAGCATCGATACGCCGGCTGCGCCGGCTGCGCCGGTTCTCACGGCAGTGCTAATCCAGTCCGCGCCAAGCCCACCAGAGATAAACGTCTTGCTGCCGTTTACCACGTAGTAGTCGCCCTCTCTGCGAGCAGTAGTTTTGATATTTGCCACATCAGACCCACCGGATGGTTCGGTAATACCGAGCGAAATACGTTTCTCTCCCGATAAAACAGCAGGAATAACCTCTTGCTTTATTTCATCGCTGGCAAAATTAACCACTGGCGGCAGTCCTATTCCATGCACTAATAATGTGCTCGCGATGCCTCCGCCTGAGCCAATCCGGCCAAGCTCTTCGCCGACAATGCTGTGGTGGTGCTGGTCAATGCCTTCAGATATGCCGCCATATTGTTCTGGATAACCAAGCTGCAGCAAACCGAAATCAGCAGCCTTTTTCCACATAAAATCTGGGATTTTGCCTGCTTCGTCCCAGTCATCCATATAGGGCGCGACTTCTTTATCGAGAAACTTTCGCAAACTCCGTCGCCATTCTTCGTGTTCTGAAGTCAGATCGGGGTTTCGTAATCGTGCGCTATCAAAGTCCAAGGACATTTGTTACTCCTAATGTAAGAGGTAAGTCAGGGTTAATTTTATGTAGTCATTTGCTTCACAATGGAGTTCATTTCAATCTGACTCTTTGTATAGGTAGAGGATACTGTAGGCTTTGAATAATCACCACAAGAACGTTATTGAGATACGGAAACGTTACGAATCCGATGCCGAGCAAACATCAGCAAAACTACAATGTCTGGCGAAAATCACAACTAGGTTGACATTTCAGCCCTGCTAACAGAAAGTATCCAGTTCAGCCGCATCACTTTAGCCAGTAATCACCCACTATGAAATCGATTAACACTCATCTTAATACCATCGTCGCAGGCATCATTGTTGCATCCTTATTGAGCATTGGCTCGGTAAGTTTTGCAGCAGACATTAAACTCAGTAAAGCCGAGAGGGTTGGTATGTCCAGCGAGCGGCTTAACAAAATCGATGAGATGTCAAAACGCTATATCAAACAAGGCAATTATTCTGGGGTTGTCACCTTAGTGGCCCGCAAGGGAAAAGTTGTCCACTTGAGCGCGCATGGCGATTATGGTGTCGACAATGCTACGCCTATGGCGCCAGACACACTGTTTAGAATCTATTCGATGACTAAACCAGTTACTGCGATTGCAGCTTTGATGTTGTATGAACAAGGAAAGTTTCAGATGGACGACCCGGTCAGTAAATACTTGCCTGAGTTCGAACACCAAAAATTGCTGATCAGAGATGAAAAAAATACCACGATGTTGGTCAATCCAAAGTCTGAGATGACCATGCGCCAGTTGTTTACACATACAGCAGGTTTGACCTATGGCACAACTCTAGACAACCACGTTGACCAGCAATATAAGGATGCCAAAATATTAGAGAGTGGCTCGCTTAGCGAATTCACTAAGAAATTGTCAGAGTTGCCTTTACGATTTCAGCCTGGTACTCGCTATCACTATAGTGTGTCTTTAGACTTATTAGGTGCTGTAATTGAAAGACTTAGCGGCATGCCGTTAGACCAATTTTTTCAAACACGAATATTTCAACCGCTAGCGATGGAAGATACTTTTTTCGAAGTGCCCGCAGACAAGCTTTCCCGTCTAGCGAGTGATCAGTATTGGGACCGAGATAAAAATAAAATTGCCAGCGTACCCAGTGCCAAGAGTCGCAATTTTGGAAAAGTCAGCTTCTTTAGTGGCGGTGGCGGCCTAGTTTCAACTGCTGAAAATTACATGCGATTTTGCCAAATGATCTTAAATGGCGGTTCATACAAGGGGGCGCGATTGCTAGGCCCCAGAACTATTAAATTCTTTGGATCAGATCATCTTAGCGATCTAGTGCGCGCCGAAGGTGTTGGCCAGTACCCAAGCGCAGACTTATACTCTGGGCAAAGCATGGCCTTAGGCTTGGGCGTTGTCATCAATCCAGACGCCATGCCTGTTATGTCGTCCAAGGGAGATCTTTCCTGGGGCGGGGCGGCAGGCACAAAATTTTGGATAGATCGCGAGCAAGAACTGATTGGGATTGCCATGGTACAGTTATTTCAATCGCCATGGCCGCTACGTTTTGATATGCAAGTTGCGGTCAATCAAGCAATCACAGAGCTCAATTAAAGGTTAAATGCTGGCCAATTAACCACTAAGTGCCTTCATCGCGCTCTATGCAAATTCCACAATTTTCCGTTTCCCAAGATGTTTTGAACAAATGGCTGGCGGGTCGCGCGCTTAATGATTTGTGCGAGCAGTATGAAGATCAAGGCTATCTGATTTTTGACAATGTTCTTGATGTAGCTCAATTGCAAAAATTACGCGATGAACTTGCTCCTTGTTTAGAACCAGATATTTCTGGCCGAAATGATTTTGAGGGTGTGAAGTCAAACCGAGTTTACGCAATGTTGAATAAGTCGGCGACATTTGCCGAGCTAGCAACGCACCCTCTGGCATTAGGGTTTGCTGAAGCTGAATTAGGCAAATCCTGTTTGCTATCGGCTTGCCTAGCCATTCAATTAAAGCCTGGTGAGTCGGCTCAACCATGGCACTTCGATGATTCTCATTTAGAGATTCCCAGACCCCGACCTGCATACGGTTTAAGTGCGTTTTGGGCAATCGATAAAACCAATGAATTGAATGGGGCTACCGAGATAATTCCTGGCAGTCATAAATGGTCTGAACCCAGTATTCCTGGATCAGTCACCAACACAGATCTTTATCAATACAGTGACCCCAACCTTACTCCGGATAAGGACGCAAGAACGGACTCGATAAAGGCGCTGTTAGAACCAGGATCTTTAATGATTGCCAAGGGTACACTTTGGCACCGCGGCGGTGCCAATAAATCCAGACAGTCAAGACTGATTATTACCCCTCAATATTGCTCAGGGTGGGCGCGTCAGCTTGAAAACATGTTGTTGTGTGTTGAACCTAAGAACGCAGCTAAACTCAGTCATCGAGCCCAAGAACTAATCGGCTATAGCATCCACCCTCCATTTATGGGTTACGTGGATGGCATGCATCCGAGCCGAAAGCTAGAACAGTAATCTTCATAAAGTTGTAGTTCATCAAGGTAAGTTTTCAGCTGATCTCGACCGTCATGAATCGTTTTTCTTGGTTATCACACAGACTCTCCACATAATCCACATCTGAGCCACATGGCTCACTCACACTGGTTTTGCACACTCTCCACTCGATGAAAGTGTTCTGACACGGATGTCTTTTGAATCACTTTCAATGCATAAATTAACAGTGAGAAGCATGATGATTAATACCCCACCCCTACGCAGTAAGCACCAGCAACTTGCAATATGGTTTGCTTGGTTTCTCTTGCTGCTGGCTTCATTTTCAGTGCAGGCTGTTGCAGAGTGTGAGCCAAGGGCCTGCCAGCAAAGCTCAGCAGGCGAGTTTGAAATGGGGATGCCCGACGGCTCACAACGACGCGCACTATTATTAAATACCCAGGTGCTTGGGGATATTTCGGGCATGGTAGCCAGTATTAACGTCATGCAAAGTTTTAAAAATGACACGGATCAATGGATTAGCGGTCGCTATGTTTTCCCTCTGCCGCAGGGTGCTGCAATTGATAGTTTGAAAATACAGATCGGTGATCGTTTAATTAACGGCATTGTTCAAGAAAAGAAACAGGCGCATAAAACTTTTCAAGATGCAAAGAAAGCAGGAAAGAAAGCGGGCCTGTTAAAACAGCACAGACCAAACTTATTCAGCGTTTCGGTAGCCAGTATTGCACCGCATGAGACCATCGCAGTGCATATTCACTATATTGATAGTGTGCAGTACCAAAACCAAGCCTTCAGCATGCGGTTTCCCACTACTCTAACGCCACGCTACATTCCTGGATCGCCGCTAGCAATCGAGCTAGCGCCCTCAGCTCATCAAGCGCCCTCTGTCTATCAAAAAACCTCAGCCTACATGGATACAAATGCACATGCAGATCGAGGCAATTTTATTGGCGACAACACTACTTCCGAGGTCGCTATCAACCCAGAAACTGGTTGGGGCACCAACACTGATCAGGTTATAGATGCTGCTGACATTACACCGCCACAAACACAGCTTCAGCCCAGCCAAGCACTTAATTTATTTAACTTCAAGCTATCTATAGAGGCTGGCTTAGCACTTAGCTCGGTCACTAGCTCTAGTCACGCCATCACAAAGAATTTCAGCACCACTACCAATGGTAAAGATTTAGTCGAAGTCAGCTTAGCCAATAGCGTAGAGCCCATGGACACTGATCTTGTATTGCAATGGCAAGCGAATATTGGAAGTGCGCCACAAGCGGCTTTGTTTAAACAATCACATACGCCAAGTGCGACACCAACAGAGACTAATTATTACTCGATGCTGATGGTAACCCCGCCTGCGGCTGGGGTAAGTCAAAACCTACCACGTGACATCACCTTTATCATCGACTCTTCTGGGTCGATGGCAGGCACCTCCATGCAACAAGCGAAACAAAGCTTATTACAGGGCCTGCAATATCTGTCTACTTACGATAAATTTAATGTGGTTGATTTTGATAGCCAATATCGCCCTCTTTTCAATCAAAGCCTAGCGGCCAGTGTGCACAATCTCGAGAGGGCTGAGTCGATGATAAATCAACTGTCTGCCGATGGTGGAACGGAAATATTAGACGCATTAGATTTTGCATTAAGCCAAGCCGTCGACGAGTCATACCTAAGACAGATTATATTTATTACGGATGGCAGCATAGGTAACGAAACCGAACTATTTGAGTTAATTAACCGCAAGCTAGGCAACGCGCGTCTGTTTACGATTGGCATTGGCAGTGCCCCTAACACACATTTTATGAGCAAAGCTGCCAAGTTTGGTCGCGGCAGCTTTACCTATGTGAGTGACCTAAACCAAGTAAACGCCCTGATACAAGCCCTGTTCGACAAGATTAACCAACCGAGATTGCGCAACATTAAAATTGATTGGCCGATAGCGGTAGAACAATACCCGGAGCGTGTGCCCGATCTCTACGCGGGTGAACCGATACTGGTCATAGCCAAATCCAATCAAGCGATTGACATAGTGGCTGTCAGTGGGCAGTTGCTTGATCGCCAGTGGCAACAAACGGTTAGTAACCTAAGCTCTGGGATAGCTAAAATCCAAAGCAAAAATCTAAACACTTTGTGGGCCAGGCATAAAATCCAGACACTGACTGAAGAACTTCATAGCCCGGCGAGTAATCAAGTCGCTATCGATAGGATCAAAGATGACATTACTGAACTCGGAATCGCCCATCAATTGATCACAAAGTTCACCAGCTTCGTCGCGGTTGAACAAATTATCAGCCGCCCTCAAGGTGCTACCGACAAACATCACAACGTCGCGAATCTAATGCCGAAGGGAAGCTCCATGGCAGCCCCCTCGACCGCCACTGCCGGAGATCTTTACCTAATTTTGGGTAGTTTTCTATTGTTGTTCGCCTGGTTTGTGCTGATAGCTCAAACCAAAACCAGTAAAAAGTATCAGCAAACTATTAGGGGTCTGTTACGTGCGTACTAGTAGAATCAACAAACTTAACTGGCTACAGGTTTGTCTATTTATCTGTGTTCTTTGCGGCTTGGTTTTACTCGGCAAAGGAGCTTATATGTTTGCCAAAGCCGAGCTTGCCCAATACTTGATTGCGGCCACCTGGCAAAAACGTAATCAGCTGGGCCCACCCAGCAAACCTTGGCCTTGGGCTGACATTCACGCGGTCGCAACCTTGCGAGTACCTGAGCTTGGTATGAAACAATACGTGATGAACGAAGCCAGTGGTGAAGCCTTAGCCTTCGGCCCGGGGTATGTAGGACCAAGCTCAACCGCTGATCGCGGGCATGTACTGATCGCGGGGCATCGGGATTCGCATTTTGCGTTTTTACAGGATATTAAGCTAGGACATACCATAGAGACCGAACATTTCCGGGGGCGCACTGCTCGATATAAGGTCATAGACATCAGCATCATTGACTCGAATATTGAGCAAATACCGTTAAACGACGAGCAAAACTTAATCACCTTGGTTACGTGTTTTCCTTTCCAGCAGTTGGTACCCGGTGGGCCGCTACGTTATTTAGTCACTGCGCAGGCGTATTCGTCATTACCCGCTTTGTCATTACCGGCTTTGTCCTTACAGGCTTCATCGTTGAGAGCGTCGCTATTTGGCGAGAACCAGACCAAACCAGATCACCCCGCCAAGCCATCCATTATTCAGAAAAGCCTGAAAACACGGCAAGCATTGGTCGTCTCGAATCAACCATTGTTGGTAAGCAAATAGGGTTCCGGCTAATAATAAAGCGAAGTAGAAGGTGCTATTAAGTTGTTGCAGAAAAGCGATTGCCACCCACAGACCGATGACTAATAACTGAAATAAAAGAATTATTTTTTTATCATTCTTGCCAAATAGGATAGCAGTGGACTTAACCCCAAGCTTCAGATCATCTTCCCTATCAGACATCGCGTACTGAGTGTCAAACACCATTACCCAAAAAAAGTTACTCAATATCAATAGATAAAATGTCTGATCAAACGAATGGTCCATGGCCACGTAGACCATGGGAATTCCAAACGAAAAGGCAAGCCCTAGCACCATTTGAGGTGCCTGAATGAAACGTTTCATATAGGGGTAGACGATGGTCAAAATTATCGCAGGTATAGACCATGGCCAAACTCGCATAGGTAACATCATTAGCAAACATAAGGCTAAAAAACCCAACAACACAAACAGGCCTATCGCTTGGCGGGGTGATAGATAGCCTGCCGCTAATGGCCGTTGTGTTGTTCTGTCGACTAATGGGTCAATATCTTTATCTGCGTAATCGTTAATCACGCAGCCCGCTGAGCGCATAATGATCACACCCACGACAAATATCCACGTTAGTTTCGCATCAGGGTGGCCTTGTCCAGCAATCCATACGGCCCATAGAGTCGGCCACATCAACAACACCCAACCGATAGGTTTGTCAGCTCGCATTAGTGACAGATAGTGAGGTAGTTCTTTAGTTATTTGCATAAGTCGGATTTAATGTTTTTACGCGTTTACGTAGCCTTCGCGGGTGCCTACCCAGCGCTGGATAAGAGGTTCGATGTGTTGCGGCGTGAGTTCAACAATGTGATTCGCGCATACTTCAATTTCTGGCAACAATGCTTGGTCGCGAATAATATCAGCAACTTTGAAACTTAGGCTACCAGTTTGCCTAGTACCCAGTAACTCGCCAGCACCGCGCATCGCTAAATCTTTCTCAGCAATCAGGAAACCATCATTGGTTTCGCGTAGAGTTTGCAAACGCTCTTTAGCATGCTGACTGAGCGGTGTTTGGTACAACAAAATGCAAAACGACTTTTCGCTGCCGCGGCCTACTCGACCACGTAATTGGTGCAACTGAGCTAAGCCCATGCGCTCAGAGTTTTCGATTATCATGAGGCTGGCATTTGGCACATCGACCCCTACTTCTATCACGGTGGTGGCAACCAAGACGTCTATTTCAGCATTTCTGAAAGCCTGCATGACCGAGTCTTTCTCTTGGCTTTTCATGCGTCCATGCACTAAGCCCACTGAGACTCCTGATAGTTTCTGGCTTAATTCTTGCTCGGTGTCGGTTGCGGCTTGAGCTGACAGCGCCTCACTCTCGTCGATTAGAGGGCATACCCAATATACCTGTCGACCTTTTTGGCAGGCCAACTGCACTCGCGTAATTACCTCTTCGCGCCTATTTTCTGCCGGAATAACAACCGTGTCTACAGGTATTCGTCCTGGGGGGAGTTCGTCAATACTAGAGACTGCTAAATCTACATAAAAACTCATCGCCAAGGTACGTGGGATTGGAGTGGCCGTCATAAGCAATTGGTGCGGCACTACGCCGTTGGGCGTTTTGTTGCGTAGCGCTAATCGTTGATCAACCCCAAAACGATGTTGCTCATCAATCACCACCAAACCTAGTTGGCGATAGCACACGGCCTCTTGAATCAAGGCGTGGGTACCAACCGTTACCAAAAGTTCGCCGTTAGCGAGGGCCGCAAGCGTTTCACGTTTTTGTTTGACGGGTGTCTTACTAGCCAACCACCCTACTTGTATTCCCAACGGTTCGAACCAGCCTTTGATCGTCTGAAAATGCTGCTCGGCCAATAATTCTGTGGGAGCCATTAACACGCATTGAATATTATGAGCCGCAGCCTGCAACATAGCCGCCGCCGCGACCACCGTTTTACCAGAGCCTACGTCGCCCTGCACTAGGCGCATCATTGGCAATCGGCCCGCAATATCTGCTGCAACCTCCTCGTAAACGCGTTGCTGCGCGTTCGTCAAAGTGAAGGGCAATGCCTCGATAAAACGATTGAATAAATCCTTGTCCTGGAGCAGATTGGGGGCGGAATCTGCCTCGCGTACTAAACGCGCATTTCTTAAACTGAAATGGTGTGCCAATAGCTCTTCAAAAATCAATCGTTGATGCGCAGCGCTCTCAGCGGTTCGCATACTAAGCAAGTCAACGCCGACAGTCGGCCGATGTAGGGCCTGCAATGCAGCTGCAATTGAAAGCGAGCCGTGAGACTCACGCATCATGCTTGGCAAGCAGCGCGGATCAATCAATTCGGCAACGCTCGGCAAGGCTACAGCCAGTGCTTGGTCGCTGATCTTGCGCCATAAAGCCTGGCTTACGCCTTCAGTGGTTGGATATACCGGAGTTAGACTTGTATCCAGACCACCTTCAGGCTGATCGGCAAAGATGCGATATTCAGGATGAATCATTTCAAATCCTTTGGTTCCTCTGCGCGCTTCACCAAAACACCTTACCCAACTACCGCGCCTAAATCCTTTTTGCTGAGCGTTGGAAAAATAAAACATGCGAATAATTAGGCTACCAGTGCCATCACTAATGCGCACTAATAGACTTCGACGTCGACCAAATACCACCTGCGCCAATTCTATCTGGCCAATGATGACCGTTGATAAGTTGGGCAGCAAAGCGCCTATTTCAGTGACTGAGGTTTTATCTTCGTAGCGCATCGGCAGATGAAATAGAACATCCTGCACAGTATTCACATGCAAACGTTCCAGTTTAGCTGCCATTTGCGGACCCACCCCTTTTAGCTCAGAGACGGGCGTTAATTCAGTAATTGCTTTTGAAGGTTTCTTAGTCATATGCAAATTCCATTTTGCATTAATCTTTGATTTAAATATAGCCTTATAGCTTAAGGTGAAAGGGACAATCTAGCAAACAAGAATGTTTTAAGCGATATATAACACAGCATCAATTTCGATTTGCACACCCTTAGGCAGTGCTGCCACCTGGACCGCTGCCCGAGCAGGAAATGGTTCGCTAATATAGTCTGCCATTACTGTATTTAGCGCAGCAAAATCATTTAAATCAGTGAGATAGACAGTTAATTTCACTGCGTCGGCTAGTGATCCGCCGGCAGCATCGGCTACTGCAATTAAGTTCTTAAAAACCTGTCGAGCTTGCGGCTCAAACTCTGGTGATATCACTTCCATGGTGTCTGGATTAAGCGGTATCTGACCTGAGATATAAACCGTATCAGCAACTTTAACTGCTTGCGAATATGCGCCAATGGCAGCAGGTGCCGCTGGTGTCTTAATAATAATCTTGTTCATAGGTGGTATCTCTCAATTGTATCATCACTTTAGACTGACAATATCAGTCTAACCTTTTTTACGAATGACCCTAGCTACAGTAGGCAGTCGTTTTATTTGTTTCATTATTTGTGCCAGATGTACCCTGTTTTTGACATCAATAATAAAGTCCATTAGGCGTAATCTATCTGAACCATCATGTAGATCTACATGATAAATATTGGAGTCATTCTCAGCAATTGCACTGGCGACATGGGCAAATGCACCTGCTTCATGCCTTACCCGTACCTGTAATCTAACGGAAAACTTCTGATCAAGCATTTCATCCCAATCGACCAGCAAGCAACGGTCTGGTTGCTTTCGAAGTTCGCTAATGTTGGGACAGTCTGATGTGTGTACGACTAATCCGTGCCCTGCAGTAAAGGTTCCTAAGACTGCATCACCTGGAATTGGAAAACAGCATTTTGAATACGTGACCAACAGACCTTCTGAGCCTCTGATAACCAATGCTTCTTGCCCAAATTGCCTTCCATCTGGATTTTTGGTATCGCTTAATTGAGCGATTTGTCGAGCGACCATATCTGGCAGTCGATGCCCGAACCCAACATCAATCAACAACTCTGACCAATCCGGCAAATTCAATTTTTCTAGGAGCTTGGTTTGAACATCCTTAGTAATACGTCGCCGACCGAAAAGACGCTGCTTGGTCGCCCCCGCTAACAGACGCTTACCCAATTTCAGTGCATCTTCTCGGGTTTGCGCTTTTAGAAAGTTCCTTATACTGGTTCGCGCACGTGCCGTTACTGCGTAGCTCAACCATGAAGTATTTGGCCAAGAGCTCTTGGACGTCGTGATTTCAACACTATCACCGTTATTGAGTTGGGTCGGCAGGGACGCTAGAGACTTATTGATTCGCGCGCCTGTACAATGATTACCCACGTCGGTGTGTACCGCATAAGCAAAATCTAATGCGGTTGAACCCCGCGGCATTTTTTTGATATCACCTTTGGGGGTAAAAACATAAACCTCATCTGGATAAAGATCCGTCTTCAAGTGTTCTAAAAATTCGACTGGATTGCCGGTATGGTGTTCGGGATCAAGAAGGTCTAACAACCACTGTCTAGCCAAATGATTTGATTGTTGGGACTCGCTAGCATCCGATTTATATATCCAATGCGCTGCAACGCCTGCCTCAGCGATCTGATCCATTGCGATGGTTCGAATCTGTACTTCGATGTTGTCACCCAGCGGACCAAATACAACTGTGTGAAGCGACTGATATCCATTTGCTTTCGGAATAGCGATGTAATCAGCGAATCTACCTGGAATTGGTTTATAGGCGTTGTGTACTACACCCAAAGTGCGATAACAATCATCTACTGTCTCTACAATTATTCTAAAACCGTAGATGTCATGAATTTCATCGAAGGACCGATGCTTCTGCGACATCTTTTTGTAGATGCTAAAAACTGTTTTACGTCTTCCCTGTACCGTAAAATTTTCTAGGTCCGATTGATCGAGCGTTGTTTGCAAGGCTTGCGTTAGTTTTTCCACCACTCGCTTTCGATTACCCTGATGCTGAGCCAATGCTTTACTAATGGCATTATGACGCTTTGGATACAGATAACGAAAACACAGATCCTGAAGTTCTTGTGCCCAAGAATATAAACCTAGTCGTTCAGCAATCGGCGCGTAGATTTCGAGTGTTTGCCTTGAAATGCGCTTCTGCTTTTCAGGTCTCATCACCGCCAAGGTGCGCATATTGTGTAATCGATCAGCTAACTTGATGATCATTACACGTACATCTTGCGACATCGCCATCAACATTTTTCGAAAGTTTTCAGCTTCGGCTTGCTCCTTCGTGTCAAACCGAATCATACCGATCTTACTGACGCCATCAACAAGTAAGGCGACATCTTCACCAAATAGCTTGATTATGTCTTTCTTAGAGGCGTGAGTATCTTCTATAACATCGTGAAGCAGCGCTGCAATGATTGAACGCGAATCCATTTGTAGCTCGGCGAGGGTGTCTGCTACTTCAATTGGATGGTGAATATAGTGTTCGCCGGTGCGACGAACCTGGCCTCGATGCGCTTTTTCGGCAAACCGAAACGCGCTGTATACATCTTCTATCACATCCCTGGATAGATACGAAGCCAGCCGCCCTTCGCAGACGGCTCGAATCGCTTTTTCGGGTGACGGCGAAAAAAATCGCTTAGCCACCATAATCTATTTACTCGGTTGGCTTCAGCTCTTCGCCGTCGCTCGCTTCTGCAATTTTTTCTGCCGCAGGGCTTACGTCTGCAGAATCGCCAGCAAGCTCGGCTTGCAAGGCAGCAGTAAGCGCATCAAGTTCAGTTGGTTGAACGTCGCCTTCGGCTTGCTCTTCTTCACTGTCTACCAAGAAGTCAAGAATATCATCTTCGATTTTCTCTTCTAAAATTTCGCGAGTAACATGGCCTTCTGCAATTTCGCGTAAAGCTAAAACTGTTGGCTTGTCGTTTTCTTCGTCAACGAAAGGTTCCGCACCTAATGCAAGTTGCCGGGCACGTTTGGTTGCTACTAAGACTAGTTGAAAGCGATTGTCTACATTGTCCAAACAATCTTCTACAGTTACTCGAGCCATGATTTACTCCTATACTTATATTTCTAAGCAATAAAAAAGTCACCAGTCTAAAAATCTGATGCTAAATAAAATAATATTACGGTTATTGGCGCTGGCTTTCATAGTGTTCGCGCCCAGTGTTGATCAGATTCAGATGCTAAATATCGCTGTGTGCGCCTAGCAATTGGTCAAGGTCAACAGTTAAGGCGCGGATACTACCACTTTCGCCATTAAGAATCTGTGATAAATCGTCTAAAGCTTGATTAAATTCATCGTTCAAAATAATAAAATCTGACTCTCTACAATGCGCCATTTCATCCATAGCCTGACGCATGCGACTTTGAATTACATCCTCAGAGTCGCTACCGCGACTACGTAAGCGCCGCTCCAATTCACCAACACTAGGGGGCAATACGGAAATACTCACCGCATCACTCATTTTCTGTCTAACTTTACGGGCGCCCTGCCAATCTATGTCCAATAAAACATTAACTCCCGACGCCAACATTTCTTCTACGGCGAGACGAGAGGTGCCATAGTAATTACCATAAACCTCGGCATATTCCAAAAAGATGCCCTGACCTACCATCTCCAAAAACTGTGCTTGGTCGACAAAAAAGTAGTCCTGACCGTCAACTTCACCGCCGCGTTGTTGACGAGTGGTATGCGAGATGGACATTTTGGTGAGGGCACTATTCGCAATCAACGCCTGCGCCAAACTGGTTTTACCTGCACCTGAAGGAGCAGATATTATAAATAGTTTACCTTTCACGGAAATTGGTGCGTCGAAATATAAGTCACAGTAAAAAAGTAATGATATTCACAATAGCCGCTTATTCTACTAGAATTTCTAGCGCTTACCCAAGCACTGTTTCTTAATAGTTTGCATTTATCATTACTTAGACAAACACACCAAACCGAACAAAGACTGCCGAGCGTTAATATTGCCCGCTCGATTTGAGCATTCCAGGGAATGCCATAACTGATCCGGATGCAAGGTTCGAACTTATTCGATGGAGAAAATAGCGCACTTGGAGTAATACTAATATCGTGCTTTCATGCGTGATGAAAAAGTTCTTCAGAATCCTTGCCAAACGGCGGCTCTAACCATAGAACACTGGCTCCTTTAGGGCCGCTGATACGAACTCCAATGGGAAACTCACTACGTACAATCACAACCATACGATCTTTATTGCTATGCAAATCTGCCGAAGATTTTGGATACTGCGATCATATTCCCGACTGGTAATAAACTCAGAGAGTGTGCGCTGACTCAAAAGAGAAGAAGAGCAAGAGAACGCTCGCTTAAACTGAAGCGCTTTCTCGCCATACTTTTCACTCACTAACCTGCCCACTCGATAACCAGGTGCGACGGTTTTAGAAAATGAGGAACAGGTAAGTACCAAGCCTTTCTTAGAATAGCATTGCGTGGGGGTGCCGCGCTTTTCAGTGAAATATAAGTCACCATAAACATCATCTTCGATCAAAGGAATGTCGCGTCGCTCTAATAGACTGACGATTTTTCGACGGCTCTCATCACGCACATAAGAGCCCATAGGCTTGTTTAACAGTAGCAATATAAGCGATAGCTTTTCACTTAAACCTCGCAATTATGGCAAACGATCGCCCGGTCGCAAGGTTTTAGAACACCGCATTTCTCGTATGATATTGTTTGCCTGCTGGTAAAGAAATCACTTTGTGCGCGTTGAATAATTAATGACATATCTGAACTTTCTAATCTAGGAGCCTCTGCTAATAAAATGATATTAGCAAAGCATCTGTGTAGGTGCGATTATCATTCATCTGTACCTGTTATGGGTTTCTTCTGAGTTTAGACTGCTGAGAAGCCATTCACTAGGGCTTCAGCACTACAATCACCGCGCTATAAACAGCTTTCTTATGAAAAATTTCTTGCTATACATCCTAACCGTGTTGATCTGGGGCTCTACTTGGCTTGCAATAGAGTTTCAATTAGGTGAAGTAGCGGTGGAAGTATCGGTTTTTTATCGATTTGCTATCGCCGCCCTCCTTATGTGGGCTTATTGCTTAATACGCGGGGTTTCGATGACCTTCGGTGCTCGCGACCACTTATTTATCGTACTTTTGGCTTTTGGTAACTTTAGCGTTAACTACATGTTCATGTATTGGGCTCAGGAAGACCTAACGTCCGCTATGACGTCCATCGCTTTCTCGACAATGTTGTTGATGAACATAGTTAATACTCGCTTGTGCTTTGGTGTGCAAATTGAAAAACGGACCTATGCCGGCGCCTTCCTCGGCGTTGCCGGAATCATCGCCTTGTTTTGGGACGATCTAAGTGGCTCTAACTTGGCTGATGCATCACTGCGCGGTTTGGCCTTAGTGCTCACCGGCACGCTAATTGCGTCATACGGAAATATGGCCAGCGTTAGAAATTCAAAACACGGCCTGAATATCTTCGCAGTGAATGCCTGGGGAATGCTCTACGGCAGTATTGTCTTGGTCTTGTTTGCGCTGTTTAATGGCGCTGAATTTACCTTCTCAACCCAGCCCAGCTACATAGCCTCGCTGCTTTATCTCGCCGTATTTGGAACGGTTATCGCCTTTGCTAGCTACTTCGTGCTACTCAAAAACTTAGGCGCGGCGAAAGCCAGTTATGCGGTTGTTTTGTTTCCAGTTATCGCCGTCTGTTTAAGCAGTATCTTCGAAGAGTTTATCTGGACCGACAACGTGATCATTGGCTTTGTGATGGTACTACTGGGTAATTTCATAGTGCTAACGCCAGTTGATAAACTAGTGAAATTTACCAACAGAAAACCAATGCAAACAAACTGATTGACAATTTGGCCTATTGTATTAGTGGCAAGTTCTATAAGCTTCGCTTTTTAGGCTTGATCAGAGCTTTTTTCACTAAAAGTAACCATGAACTCCACCCATAAACACAATGAATCGCGAGCAATCATGTTTGCGCTAATCGCAATACTTTGCTGGTCCACGGTTGCCACAGCGTTTAAAATTGCGCTTGACTATCAAAGCGTTTCGTCACTTATTTTTATTGCCAGCAGCACCACAGTCGTCTTGCTCGGCGGTATATTGATAGTTCAGGGAAGGCTGTCGGATACGCTCGCAGACTTACC
>JBLHMH010000003.1:0-48963 GCA_047621785.1 Polaribacter sp.
TATTGGATATGCCGAGCCACTACGCCAAATTCACTAAAGGCAAAAATGCTGATCCAGATACAGTAGATGCTATTTATGCAGAAGCGGCTAAATTTTGTGAAAATGAATTAGTGCCGCTCAACCAAAGTGGTGATGAGGAAGGCTGTCATTTTGACGATGGCGTAGTCACCACACCCAAGGGTTTTAAAAAGACCTACGATGACTTTGTTGCTAACGGTTGGCCTTCGCTTTGCGGCCCTGAGGAGTACGGCGGTCAAGGCATGCCCGAGTCAATCGGTTTGGTAATGATGGAAATGATGATCAGTGCAAATCATGCTTGGAGTATGTATCCAGGCTTGAGTTCGGGTGCGATTAAAACCATTTATACGCATGCCAACAGTAATATCAAAGATCGCTTTATGCCGCCCATGGTCGAGGGTAAGTGGACTGGAACCATGTGTTTAACAGAGCCACACTGCGGCTCTGATTTAGGTTTGTTAAAAACCTATGCCGAAGTCGATGAAAGTTCCGATGAAAAAGGCGCATACAAGCTGAGCGGCAGTAAGATATTCATCTCCAGCGGCGATCACGATCTAGCCGAAAATATCGTACACATCGTGTTGGCCCGGTTGCCGGATGCACCCGAAGGCATTAAAGGGATTTCACTATTTGCAGTGCCAAAAGTGTTGGTCACTAGTGACGGTTCGTTGGGTGAGCGCAACGGCGTCAGCTGTGGTTCAATCGAAGAGAAGATGGGTATTCATGGTAATTCAACCTGTGTAATTAACTTTGATGAGGCCAAAGGCTATTTAATCAGCAAGCCCCATAAAGGCATGCGCGCGATGTTTACGTTTATCAATGAGTCGCGCTTAGGTGTCGCTATGCACGGTCAAGCGCATTCATCTGTCTCGTTTCAAAAAGCCTTGGCCTACGCCAAAGATCGCGAGCAGTTTCAAGCCAGTGTTCGTAAGAACCCAGAGCGTGCTGCTGATCCCATTATTTGTCATGCAGACGTTAGGCGCATGTTGATGACGCAAAAGGCATTTGCTGAAGGCGGTCGCATGTTAAACATGTTTTGTGGGCAGCAAGTTGATATCGAGCAATCGAAGGACTTCACAGATCAAGAGCATGCCCATGCTGAAGCATTGTTAGCCATCCTTACTCCAATTGCCAAAGGCTTCTTATCTGAGACCAGTATGGAAGCAACTAACTATGGTATCCAAATTTTGGGTGGTCACGGTTTCATTAAAGAGTGGGGGATGGAGCAAGAAGTGCGTGACGCTCGTATTTCGCAATTATATGAAGGCACCACAGGTATTCAGGGTTTGGACCTTCTGGGTCGTAAGATATTGGGTACTCGTGGTGCAGCAATCGCCCCTCTAATGGATATGTTCGCTGACTTTGTTGCTGAGAATCGATGGAATTCGCATGCACGAAAATTCAATACTTACCGTAAAAAATGGAAGTCATTGACTCGCTCGGTTGGTTTTAAAGTAATGAAAGGTGGCATGGATGACCTAAATGGGGCAGCGGTTGAATACTTGATGTTCGCTGGCTATGTCACACTTGGTTATTTCTGGTCACGTGCTGCGATCATCGCGCAACAACAAATTGATAAAGGCGAGGGTAATATTGAGTTTTATAAAGCTAAAGTCGAAATGGCGAACTTTTACTATGCCCGTATAATGCCGCGCGCAGATGCCTTGGTAGAAATAATCGGCAATGGTAAAGACACGCTCATGGCGATGGATGAAGAACGCTTTATCTTTCTGGACGACTAAGCAAGCGCTGATCAGGTCTAAGTAGCTGCTAGATTTTCAAATCAGCGGCTGCTTAGATCGCGGGTTTCATGTGGGTGAAATAGCGATAGCTGGAATTAGTTCTTGATTCGCAACCCGCTCACAGATTAAATGGCAGCTATGAAAAAATTTAAGCTCATTCGCGAGCAAGCAGAGAAACGTAAAGGTGGCGCCAAGCAGTTAAAACAGTTGCTGATAGCGCCTGTTTTGCCCAAGCAACTTGAAAAAATTCCAGATCATCGTTATTTGGCTCAAATGACTCGATGCGTATTCAACGCAGGCTTTCATTGGCGGGTTATTACAGCAAAATGGCCTGGCTTTGAAACAGCCTTCCATGGTTTTGACCTGGCGCAACTATTAACGAAGTCTCCTGATGAATGGGAAGAATACGTTCAGGACGCGCGAATTGTTCGTAATTGGCAAAAGATTCAAACAGTATTCCACAATGCCGCGATGATCGATGAAATTGCCGCAGAACATGGTAGTTTCGCACGGTTTTTTGCGCAGTGGCCGGTTGAGGATCAGATTGGGCTTATGAGTTTTCTGAAGAAAGAGGGCTCAAGGTTAGGCGGCCAAACCTGTCAATATTTCATTCGTTTTATTGGCAAAGATGGTTTTATAACATCCACTGACGTTATTACCGCATTGATTGCCAATGGACTGGACATCAGCGAAAAGCCAAGCAGCCAGCGTGATCTAAAGAAAATTCAGGATGCCTTTAATGATTGGCAGCAAGAAAGCGGCTTAGCAATGACCCACATCTCTAGGATACTAAGTTTTACCGTTGGTGATAATGTTCCAGTCGAGGTTCTCTCTGGATACCATAGTAGCCAGTCCATTAATTAGGTCACAAGACTGGCGCAACATTGTTTGCCGCGGCCAGTCAAGATTCTCCTTCTTCCTACAATCTAATAGTTGTCAGGGTTATTTAATCGGCTTTACGACAAACAGTAAATCACCAGCATTGACCTGATCACCGTTCGCCTGATTTGCTCGGACCACTTCGTAGTCCTGTTCAGCGGTAAATATTTCTCCTGAGCCAGCCACGCTAGAAAGCGAGATATGGCTAAAGAGCTTCATGGCTTCAACCTGACATAAAGTATTACTTAGGCTAACCCGATCGCCCACGGACACGAAGTCTGGCTCACTCGGTGACGGGGTTGAGTAGTAAATACCGGTCATGGGTGAAACCACTTTGATTTCATCAGTACCAGCAATTAACAGGCTCTTAAGATCACCTTCGTCCTTATCTACGCCGGTGTAGGCCATCTCCTTCACTACTGCATCTTTGTCTAGAGTGTCAAGGAAGGTGGGCAGATAGCTAGTGTCGTAGACGCCCTTGATGAATGTCTTGTCGTTAAGTATGCGTTTCAACAAGGATATGTTGGTACATACTCCCTTGATGCTGGTTTCATCCAAGGCTTCGATTAACTTTTTAATAGCGTCATTACGATTTTTACCATGCACGATCAGTTGCGCGATCATACTGTCGTAAAATGGCGAGATGGTCTTACCTTCAGCGACCGCTGAGATGACCTCTGTGTGATCGTTGCTAGGAAATTTACACTCAGTGACTAAGCCTGGTGTCGGAAGAAAATCGATGGCGCCGTCGCTGTCGAGTCTGGCCTTCTCAGCCGTAATTCGAGCTTCAATAGAGTAGCCCTTATTTTCGATTTTAATATCACTGATAGAGCCGCGTTCAGCAATTTTATATTGGGTGCCAACAATCGGCACCCCAGACGTCCATTCAGTGACAGGATGCTCAACCTGCAAGCGGGTGTTCATCTCCATAAAGTAGAGGTCGTCTGCTTTGAGGTCGTAAATGAACTCGACGGTGCCTGCGCCAAAGTAATCTACAGCATCGGCTAATCGTTCCGCGCACCTATAGGCTTCTTGCTCGAGCTTTTTGGGCAGCATGGTTGAGCCTGATTCCTCAAGTACCTTTTGATTGTTGCGCTGAACCGTACAGTCACGCAGTCCAATAATCTTGGTGGTGCCAAATGAGTCGCGTAGTATTTGAACCTCAATGTGGCGCATTGACTGGACAAACTTCTCGAGATACAAATCACCATTGCCGAAAGCCGCTCGTGCTTCGCTATAGACATTATTAAACGCAACTCGTGTCTCACTGGCATTGTGTACAATTTTAATGCCTTTGCCCCCGCCGCCATGCACCGCCTTTAGCAGTACTGGGTAGCCTATTTCCTCTGCGACTTTAGAGGTGGCTTCAGGGCTGGTTAGAATTCCGTGACTACCCGGAACCACAGGCACGTTATTTGCCATTGCGGTATTAATCGCATTGGACTTATTGCCCATGGTATCCATGCTGCTGGCGCGTGGGCCAATAAAATTCAAACCATTGGCCCGGCATAATCGAGCGAAGCCAGCATTTTCTGATAAGAATCCAATTCCAGGATGCAATGCATCCGCACCCCGATTTTTGGCTATGGTAACGACGGATAATGCATTTAGATAACTTTCCGCCGAGGTTTGACCACCTAGGCAAACAACTTCGTCGTTTTCGGTAAGCATATCACAGGCTGCGGAATCCATATCTGGGTCAGACTGGACCAGTAACACACTACGGCCTTGCTGTTGAGCCACTCTAATTAACTTAACCGCAGTACAGCCACGTGCGTGGATCAGCACTTTGTTAATCGGGCCCATGATATCAATTGCGCGGTGAACTATATCTTCTTGTTCTTGCCCCTCCATGCTAGCGGTTCCAGAAATAACCCGACAGACAGCGTTGGCGACGGTATCGCTGGGTATTTCTACATTAGGATCAACTTCTCTTAGTTTTTCGTCCAAACCTTCTGCAAATGGATGCTTAACCAAGCCTTGCATGGCCCCAGGATTAGACGCCAAGTAATTGGACGTAGTCGCCATTGATGGCAAGAACGAAGGCACTACAACGCGCCCAGCAAAAGGGATGTCTGCGCCGCTGAAGTAATAGGTGTGCACCAGTGGGTGGGTAACAAAACTTGCTTGTGATCCACCCGTGCAATCACCAAAACCAAACAGCACAATTGGCAGGCCTGTGTCAGCTATAAAGTTGGTAATGCGGTCGTTAACAATAGCCATTGAAAATAGCGAGCTAGGACCTTCCTTCGTTTGCATGCCGCCGGATGATACAAAACCAACGATTGGGAGACCTTGTTTCGCACATTCTACAAGTAAAGCACAAAGCTTTTCAGCACCCGCCATGTCAAATGCGCCAGCCTGAAACGCGACATTAGAGATAATCGCGCCAACCTTAGTTGTATTACCCTGATCATCGATCTTTATCTGACCGATGCCCGTGATCACACCGCAGGGCGTAATGTTATTGTTAAGGGCTTTTTCAATCGACTGTCTGAAACCGGGAAACGACACCGGGTTGGCGGTCATTAAATTGGCATTGGTTTCGCTGAATTCAGTAAATAGCGTGTTCTTGAACGCGTCGACTGAGGTCAGTTTCTGGCGTTTGTAGGACGCGAGTACCCGTTGGATCAGTAAATCCTGATGGGCAATGCTGAGTTGATTCCAGAAGTCCTTGCGCTTGCCAATTCGGCCAGGATTTATCTGTCCGTTATAAGCTTTGCCGTGGGATTGCGCGTCAATAAAGCGCGGAACCAAGGTTTCAAAGAAGTAGGTGATTAACACCAATAAAGATTCTGATAAGCGAGGGAAGTTAACCCGTTTCCATTCTTCAACATCCTTTAAAAAATCGCCACGGCCATCGAATTTCACAAAATACGTGAGCCAGCGACCAAATTCAACTTTGATATTACCATCAACTGCAGATTCAAGGCCGTCTGGATTAGTAGAGTTATTGAAACTTGATGCGACTTCTTCCAAAGACGTATCAAGAATTTTTTTCAAGGTATTTTCAGAGATCGATTGAAACGCTTTTGATTCTTCCGCTATTTCACCGAAACTGCTAACGATATTGTTGTACAGCGCATCGAAGGCCAACATGTTGCGAAATTGCATTTCGAGTGTTTCACGAATGCTTGGCTCGTTTAAGGCATCTAGTAACGTGATGTCTTTATCATTGATCTCTAATGAGCTTTCGTTTTTGCTGTGAATCAGTTGGGTCATTTCCAGGAAGTTGAAGGTGGCATCCGATTTCCAACGATTGTAGAGAGACCAACAAATAAGGAAGCAAAACTTTTTGCGAGCGGCTTCGTAATTCGTTTGCGGGTCACCTAGAATCAATGCAGTGATTCTATTGCGCTCTGTCACTAGTTCGCTTTTACGTTGTTTAAGCGTCGTCCAAGCTTTTGCTAATTGCTCGTTATAAACCAATTTTTCAGGATCAGACAGCCATCGTTTGAACGAGGCTTCTCTTAACTGTTGAGTACGCTGGCTTAAATCGCCTTTGGGAATCTCTTGGTTTGCTAACCGGCCATATGCTTCAATAGTCGACGAATGAATACGCGTGCGCAACGATAACGAGCGTAGATATAAAATAGCGTGCCCGTAAACACTGGGGTAGTCGCTTATTTCTCCGTGTAACTTGAAATTAGCTGCTTCTTGTAGTGCATCAAAATCGTGCTTGTGTAACTTTTCGGTTCGAACCTGTTGGATATAGTTAGCTGAAATTATTGGGTTCTCTAATACCTCGCGTTTTGCATCGGCTTCAATATGTGCAACGCCGGATAAAATCGCTGTAATGAGCTTGTCAGGAGCTGCGTTTTCGTCGCTAGGGTCCCAGTCAATCACGCCGTCAATCGCGCCACTTGCATACAGTTCGCTGGGGGATACGCCGACATATCGAGCGCTTTCTTGCCATGACAAGTTGTACTGTCGGGCAATGCTTGCCAAGCCTTTGGGTTGAATAGTATTAAAAACACCATTGCGAACCGCAAGCAGTAAATTAGTTGACGCCAATGGTATCGCACCACCAGAGTAGCCCAAACCGTAAATAATCCCAATGGTTGGCACTTTAGTTGCTGCCATTACTGCTATTAAACGAGATATTGAGTGGGCTTGATTTCCCTTATTCGCTTCGGTGCCAGCTTCGGCGCCAGGCGTATCCATCAAAGTAATAATGGGGATTGACCGGCTAGCGTACTCATCCACTAAGCGACAGGCTTCCAGATGGTGTTCTGGCCCCCAAGCGCCATTGTTACTACTGCGGTTCTGAGCGATGAATGCTAAGCGGCGTACACTGTCACCATGCTGCAAGCTAATATCGACTGAGTACAAGGGGCCGAGATTGAATTCGCTATGAATTTTGCCCTTAAATTTACTAAGAATATCCTTAGTGCTAATGCGTGTAGCCGATTCTGCTGGGTCTAATACCCGTGCTACGTAATCGTCTACAGATAGTCGTTTGAGTTCTTTGCGTATCCGGCCTATTTGTTTCGCGGACAGCAAACCGTCGACATCTTGGTGCCAATCAAATGGGTGTTTGGCGCCGTCCAGCGATAGATTTTTTGCGCGATGTTCGATATCAGCAAATAAATCAGTTGGATCGGTTGAGTTGGATCTGTTTTGAGTATTCAACTTAACAATTACCTATGTTTTTAAATGCCCGTTCAATTCGGGCTAAGATTTGACCAGCTTCGAGTTATTGCCAGCTTAAATGAGCTGAAGGGCTTGCAAGTAAGCTACCCCGCTCAGTCGTTCTAATGTTGACGATCATAAAGTATGCCATGAAACTGCCTAAAAAACCGAATAGTAAATCGCCGTTATCTCTAACTTTGGCAATTTATTATTGTGCCATTGCATTGATTGTCAACATAGTGACTAACAATGACTATGATCCTCGACCATCACCTAAGGAAAACGTAAACTTAGCATCTAATCGTGGTTAGTTTACGCTCCAGATGTCACTGCAGCGCCAAGCAATATTGCATTCCAACTTCAGTGTCACGATATACTGTGAGCTGATCCGTTGTTCCCAAATTGTGAGACGCCTAAGGTGGATAATACGCTGGGATGGTAGTACCAAATTAGTCGATTGCGTCTATCAATAAATCCAATGCGGTTGAAAAATTATTTTCTAAATACAGGCGTATCGGTCATAATTCAACTTAGTAATAGTGCCTGCATAGGTTATTGTTACTTTGTCCTTTCAAATTCTGTCACACAAACTAGAGCCTAATTAGATTTCCAAACGTGTCCAACTTCCAAATAAAACAGCGTGTCCTCGCCAGCAACGGCATTAGTGAAATTGGTTTATCGAATAGTTTGAATCGTGCGCTCGAAGCCAGAGGTATCACCCAGTACGCTGAGCTCGATTATAGCTTGAAGCATCTGCTACCGCCGTCAGGTCTCAGTAATATTGGAGCCGCTGCCGAGTTGCTCTGTGATGCAATAACCGCCCAAGCAGGCATTGTTATTGTCGGCGACTTTGATGCCGATGGTGCAACCAGTTGCGCGCTGAGCATGCGCTGTCTGAAAAGTTTTGGTTTGCAAAACGTAAGTTATTTAGTTCCCAATCGATTTGAATATGGTTATGGGCTCTCGCCCGAAATCGTTGGCGTGGCAGCAATGCGCCAACCAGATGTCATCATCACTGTAGACAACGGCATTAGCAGCATAGACGGGGTTCATGCAGCCCAGCAATTAGGTATGTCGGTACTGATAACAGACCATCACCTGCCGGGTGATGAATTACCGACTGCTGAAGTGATTGTCAATCCAAACTTGCCTGGGGATCAATTCGCAAGCAAGAACCTAGCGGGTGTAGGTGTTATTTTTTACGTAATGTTGGCTGTTCGGGCGCGCTTACGCCGTTTAGGTTGGTTTACCGAAATGAATATCGCAGAACCAAATATGTCGCAGTTTCTTGATCTGGTCGCGCTTGGTACCGTCGCGGATGTGGTGCGCCTCGATCGTAATAATAGACTGTTGGTGCAAAATGGGCTGCAACGAATTCGTCAAGGCCTGACTTGCCCCGGGATTCAAGCCTTGTTGACGGTGGGTAAACGCAACGCGAAACGTTTATCAACCAGTGACTTAGGTTTTGCGGTTGGCCCGCGCTTGAATGCTGCAGGGCGCCTTGATGATATGTCGGTGGGTATCGAATGTTTATTAGCCGACAACGAAGACACCGCGATGAGCTTAGCCTTGCAACTTGACGAGCTCAACCGAGAGCGTCGCGAAGTGGAGCAGGGCATGCAGGAAGATGCTCTAGCCATCGTAGATAAAATCAGTCTAGATGAGAGTTTACAACCATCGATTTATTTATTGCATGATGAGACCTGGCATCAGGGTGTCGTCGGCTTAGTAGCTTCACGAATCAAAGAGCGAACGCAGCGCCCAGTCATGGCCATGGCTCCGGGTGACAATGAAGGCGAATGGAAAGGCTCTGCCCGCAGTGTAGAGGGTGTACACATTCGAGACTTATTGGCCCGAGTAGACGCGCTTTACCCTAAATTGATGAGTAAATTTGGCGGGCATGCGATGGCAGCGGGTCTGTCTCTACCGGATAAAAATTTAGCTAAGTTTCAGACTGCGCTGACTTCAGTTGCAGATGAGATGACTAGAGGTAGGGATTGGAGCCAAGTTTTATGGACTGACGGTATCTTAGAGGCCGATGAATTCAATATTGAATTGGCTGACCAAATTCGCCAACTAACGCCGTGGGGCCAGGGCTTTCCTGAGCCGCTTTTTGAAGGTCGGTTTGAAGTGGTTGATAAGCGCTTGGTGGGTGAGATTCACGCCAAACTCAAATTACGACCGGTTGGCTCCCAAATACTCATCGATGCGATTTGCTTCGGTTATTTAAATACGCATGAAGAACTGCCGTCAGGTGAGATCCGAGCAGCCTATCGGCTCGATGTGAATGAGTTCAGAGAAAACTTAAGTTTGCAGCTAATGATTCAACATATAGAATTGGCATAAAATATAGTCAATTCGACTTCTAAAATGGGATGATTCGTGCAAACTATTCACTCATAGGGTGTTATTCTCAGCAGTAGTTAAATATAAATTGGAAAATCATAATGAGTTATCTTGACGTTACATCTGGTTCAGTAGTCAGTGAGTTGCCTGGCGAGCAAAAAGCGGCCTTTATCCGTCGGACCTATGCCCATTTGGCTGCTGCTATCGCGGTTTTTGCACTAGTTGAAGCTCAACTTTTAAAGTTAGGGCTGGGCGAGCAAATGTTATCAATGTTGTCGGTTAGTCCTTGGACTTGGCTGATCGTACTGGGTGCGTTTATGTTGGTTGGCAATGTAGCCAATAAGTGGGCCCACAATGGTGCATCTCGAGAGATGCAATATGCGGGTCTGGGATTATTTATTGTTGCAGAAGCGATTATTTTCTTGCCGTTGATTTATATGGCAATGCGATTTTCTCCCGATGTGCTGCCTAACGCCGCGTTGATTACTGGCGCACTCGTCGGAGGTTTGACGTTGGTTGTGTTCACCACCCGCAAGGATTTCTCTTTTCTGGCACCGGCACTAACGATTGGCGGTTTCATTGCGATGGGAATCATCGTTGCTTCGATTCTTTTTGGCTTACAAATTGGTACTTTTTTCTCGGCCGCGATGATTATCTTTGCTGGTGTTAGCGTGCTTTATACAACCTCCAATATTCTGCATGAATATCGTGAAGATCAACATGTAGCTGCCTCTCTTGCTCTGTTTTCTTCAGTGGCTTTGATGTTTTGGTATGTTGTACAGTTCTTGATGTCCTTTGGTAGTGATTAGTTTAAGTTTGTAAAGCGCGGTTTGAAGTCCGTGGTCAATATTTAAGTTTATTGAATAAAAATAAACTTAAAGACTGCAGACGCTGTTCAAGTTCAAGTTTATCTAACGAAAATAAGCTTAAAGGCCGCGGCCGCTTGCTACATTAGCTTACGTTCGCGGGTGTTTTGTTATAGTTTGCGATCGCGTATAGATTTTATGAATCACCGTTGTTAAATAATAAATAATAAATAGAAATTAGAGTGACGTATAAACGCTTAGAAGATTGTGTTGGCAATACGCCTTTAGTCGCCTTGCAGCGCCTATGGCAAAACGAGCACGTAACCGTATTGGCTAAGCTAGAAGGTAATAATCCCGCTGGTTCGGTGAAGGATAGACCTGCGCTGAATATGATTGCCAAAGCAGAGGCTCGGGGCGACATTAAACCGGGCGATACATTGATCGAAGCGACTAGCGGTAATACCGGTATCGCTTTGGCGATGGCTGCGGCGATGAAGGGCTATAAAATGCAACTCATCATGCCTGACAATATGAGTGAAGAGCGTCGTGCTTCTATGCGTGCTTTCGGAGCAGAGTTGATATCAGTTTCAGCTGCTGACGGTGGTATGGAGCTGGCTCGGGATCTAGCCGAGCAAATGCAAGCCGACGGTAAGGGCATTGTCCTTGATCAGTTTGCCAATCCAGATAACTGGAATGCTCACTATGATTCGACTGGCCCCGAAATTTGGCGCGACACGCATGCTGAGATCACGCATTTTGTCAGTTCTATGGGCACTACGGGTACGATTATGGGTGTATCTGCTTATCTCAAAGAGCAGAACCCTAATGTTGAGATAGTCGGTGTGCAACCTGAAGATAAGGCGCAAATACCGGGCATTCGTCGTTGGTCACCGGCGTACCTACCAAAGATTTTTGATCCTAAGCGGGTAGATCGTACCATTGATGTGGGACAAGTCTTAGCTGAACAAACAATGCGTAAGATGGCAACCCAAGAAGGGATATTTGCCGGGGTTTCATCGGGCGGCGCGATGGCGGTTGCGCTACAAGTTGCCGCTGAACAAGAGGCCCTTGGCAAAACAGCGGTGATTGTTTCAATTGTCTGTGATCGCGGTGACCGTTACCTTTCTACCGGCGTTTATTAATGCCGCGGGCGCTGAATCAGCCGTGGTTGCATAATTTGCCACAGCCGTTTGAGCTGGGTGTGCTTAATTTTTTGATCTTCAATTAATCGGTCTATTACTCAATGAATATACTAGCATTTGATATTGAAACCATTCCTGATGTTGACGGAGGGCGAAAACTATACGATTTGGATGGTTTGAGTGATTCGGACATCGCTACGGCAATGTTTAATATTCGTCGTGAGAAGGTTGGGCATGAATTTTTAGCCACTCATTTACAGAAGGTGGTCGCGATTTCTGCGGTGTATCGTAATACTCAGCAGGATAAATTTTCGGTTTGGACCTTGGGTGAAGAAGAGAGCTCCGAAAAGGAAATAGTGCAGAATTTTTTCGATGGTATCGACAAGCATACACCTACCTTGGTTACTTGGAATGGTAGTGGATTCGATCTACCGGTATTACATTACCGCGGGTTGATCAATGGCGTTCAGGCACCAAGGTATTGGGATCTCGGTGAAGATGATAGTAGTTTTAAGTGGAATAACTACATTGGTCGTTTCCATATGCGGCACACCGATTTAATGGATGTACTCGCTGGCTATAGTCCGCGGGCATTTGCACCATTAGACGAAATGGCAGTATTACTCGGCCTCCCCGGAAAAATGGGAATGAGCGGCTCGATGGTATGGGATCAATATAAAGACGGAAAAATTAAAGATATTCGAGATTACTGTGAAACCGATGCTTTAAATACCTATCTTGTCTATTTGCATTGGCAGCACGTGCGGGGTCACTTAACCGATGCAACGCTTGCTCAAGAACATGAGGTTGTTAAGCAAACGCTGGCTAAAGGAGAAAACCACCTTCAGGAATTTTTAAAAGCTTGGGGTTGAAAAAACCGTAACCTTGAATTAACTGGGCTAAGTAAATCGGTTAGATTACATAGACCAGGCTAGAATTTAGATTAGTCCTACTACTGCGACGTACAAACAACATAGAATTAATATCATGTTGGCGAAAAATCCAATCATCATCCCAAGCCCACGTTTACTTTCATCATTTAGGTAAGCGGCTGAATAGATAAACCGGCCAATCAGAAAAGCAGTGCCGATTACCGCTGCTACGTCTGCACGAAAGTAGACAGCACAAATCCACATTGCGGGAAGTGTCACTGCTAATTGTTCAAGGGTATTCATTTGCACGCGCAAGCAGCGTTCAAAATTATCATCACCAGACATGGCGGGCGCTTTTACTTCTCCCTTGCCGCGTGCGGCACCTGCTCGCATTGAGAAAAAGGTGTATTGGATTAATAATAAGGTGGTAACTAAAATCACATAGCTCATCGAGAAGTTCTCCTAAAAGAGTTGTTGAAAGAGGGGTTGTGCTTGGTTTATTTTTTCTAAGCGAGCGAATCATATACCGAAAAAATATTCTATGCACTAGAATGAACAGCTTCGCTAAACCACCTTAATAACTAGTAGCAGAAAAAATATGGCCAGACGCCGACGCAATCGTAAACCAATAGATACAACTCCTCAGGTGATCAAAATAGATTCTCTTGCCCATGACGGCAGAGGCGTCGGACGTGGTGACGACGGTAAGGTCGTGTTTGTTGACTATGCCTTGCCCGGTGAAACAGTACGCTATGTGCCCTTAGTAAATAAAAAAAGCTTTTTATTTGGCTCAACTATTGAAGTGCTGGAAGCTTCTGAACACCGAATTGAACCAAAATGTGAAGTATTTGGTCAGTGTGGCGGATGTGTGTTGCAGCACCTCGATGCCAAGGTACAGATACTCTATAAGCAACAACAACTATTAGAAAACTTGAAAAAAATCGGCGGTGTGCAACCAGAAGCACTTCTGGAACCGCTAACCGGACAGCATTGGGGTTATCGGCGGCGTGCGCGTTTGGGTGCTAAATTTGTGCCAAAAAAAGGCGGTCTTATTGTCGGCTTCCGAGAGCGAAATAGCGCCTATATCCAACCGACTAGCCAGTGTGATGTTTTGTATCCTGAAGTGTCTGCGCTACTGCCAGAACTGCGTGAAACACTAGCGCAAATAAGCTGTAATGACCGCATTCCGCAAATAGAGATTTCGGTGGCAGACAATACGACCGTTTTGATTCTTCGCCATTTAGAAAGTCTAGTACAGAATGATCTAGATCTTCTTGCGGCATTTGCACGTAAAAATAAATTGCAGCTGTTTCTTCAGCCCGGCAACTTAAAGAGTGTCCATCCGCTTTACCCTAAACATCCTGACCCGCTGTTTTATCGTCTTGATGATCACGATATTAAAGTTGAATTTCTACCCACAGACTTCATCCAGGTTAATAGTGGAATAAACAAACAGTTGGTTAATCAGACTATTGAGCTTTTTGATATTAAACCCAATGACAGGGTCTTAGATTTGTTTTGTGGGGTTGGCAATTTCACCCTGCCATTAGCTCGGCATGCCGCAGAGGTTATTGGTGTTGAAGGAGATCAGGCTTTAGTTAACAGAGCACTCCACAACAAAAAACTGAATAAATTGGATAACGTAGATTTCCATTTTGGGGATCTATTTAAACAAGATATGACTTCTGATTCGCACGGAGACTGGTTGCAGCAAAAGTTTGACAAGATTTTATTAGACCCGCCACGCTCAGGTGCGGACGAGATGGTAAAACGCATCCCTCAGTTTGAAGCATCCAAAGTAATTTATGTGTCCTGTGGCCCAGCAACCTTGGCACGAGATGCGGGTGTGATGGTGAATGAGCATGGATATCGCCTAAGTTACGCAGGCGTAATCGATATGTTCCCGCATACAGCGCATGTTGAATCAATCGCCGTGTTTGAAAAGTAGCGTTAATCTTGAATCGTTGGTATGATTTATATGATTAATTAGAAGAATAAGCTATTGCACTTATGCTCAACGGCAAGCAGGTGCATTTTCATAACAATGGGTACGCCTTGTTTCATCGACACGTTCGGTTCGATTGATTGGCGGTACAAAAAATAGGAGAGCAAAAAATGACATCTACGACTATCCAAGTCGGCATCTTTGTCTTTATCACTGCGCTGATTGCGTTTCTTACCTATATTAAATGTCGATCAGCGGTTAAATCCACTGATCACTCTATTCAGGCTGAAAACAAGGAAGTATTTCTGGCGGGGGGTAGTCTGTCCTGGTTCTTCGTTGCCGGCTCTATTACCTTAACCAATCTTAGCACTGATCAATTAGTTGGTATGAATGGCAATCAAATGGCTTTGGTCGCATGGTGGGAGTTCGCTGCAGTCATTGGTTTGATCGTATTAGCCAAGGTGTTTCTGCCGGTGTACTACAAGTATGAGTGTACAACCACCACTGAGCTTTTAGAGAAACGTTATGGAGACAAGCATATTCGTGCTGTGATCAGTGTGCTATTCCTGTTAGGTAATATAGGTATCTTTATTCCCGCAATGTTGTATGGCGGCTCGTTGTTTATGCAGTCAATGTTTGGCTTGGATGTAAGTATTATTGTTCTCGCAACCACTTTTGCCTTAGCTGGTGCAGCCTACGCTGTGTTTGGGGGGCTAAGAGCTGTCGCTGTTTCAGATGCCTACAGCGGCGTGTTATTGCTGTCTCTTGGGATGGTTGTGGTATATCTCTCACTATCCGCCATTGATTTTGACTTTAGTGGTATTCCGGCCGAGCGGCTCACTTTGATCGGCGATAGTGCTTCTGCAATTCCGTGGCATACATTGCTGACTGGCATGTTGTTTATACAGATTTTCTATTGGAGTACAAATCAAACCATCACTCAGCGAGCGATGGCTTCTCCGACCTTAAAAGAAGGCCAAAAAGGAGTTTATGCGGCAGCGCTCATTCGTTTGTTGATTGTTCCCGCAATGATTGTCATTCCTGGAATAGTCTCCTATAAGCTGTACGGAAAATTAGGTGATTCAGCGTATGGTCAGATCGTTGGCGATGTACTACCAGTTTGGTTGTCAGGGGCATTTGCAGCGGCAGTAGCCGCCGCTGTTTTAACCAGTGTTAACAGCATATTGAACGCCTCAACCGCATTATATGTTTGTGATATTCATGAGAAATACTCTTCCAGCCCGCCCAATGTTAAAAAGCTAAACGTAATTATTACCCTGACTATTGTAGCAATCGCATTGATTTTGGTTCCTTTTTATCAGCGAGCCGATAGCATTATTGAAACCGTTCAACAACTCTATGGACTATTGAGCATGCCAATACTATCGGCTTTTATGGTCTGCCTGCTGTTTGATAGAGTCGATTCACGTGCAGCAATCTTAGCCGTCGTATTTGGTGTGGCATTTTATGCCATCCTTTTCTTTAACGCACCTATTCACTACATTCACTCAATGTTTGTCACTTTGGTCAGTTGCGTGATCATGTCACTAAGTTTAAGTAAATTCGTATTTAAGACTCAACCAACATGGGTTGGCCGTGTGAGCGCTGCTTAATTGATATTTAAAACCTAGACTGGCAGCTAAGACTTATTGTTTGCCAGTTTATTGACTAGCTTTGAGCCGTTGATTTATCAGGGGCTTGTTTTTTCTATACTCCCATAGTGCCGCTATTAATTTCTAGGTTCATTATTAATTAATAGCCAGAAACTATTAATTAAGCATATTTAAACGATTACCGAAATTGATCTTCTTTGCGTATGATCCAGTTATCAAAAATATGATAGAAACAAACCAGAGGAACTTACATGAGTGCAATTAATATTGGGATTAGCCAACCAGATCGAGAAGCGGTCGCTAATAGTTTAAAAGACCTTCTAGCAGATTCATACACCTTGTATTTGCAAACGCATAACTTTCATTGGAATGTGACTGGACCAATGTTTAACCAGCTGCACTTAATGTTTGAAGGCCACTACACTGAATTGGCAATCGCGGTAGATGATATCGCGGAACGCATAAGAAGCTTGGATGTCGCTGCGCCTGCAACCTATAAAGCTTTCGCGCAATTGAGTTCAATCGAAGAAGTTGATGGAGTTCCAAACTCACAAGAAATGGTCAGCATCTTAATTAAAGGCCATGAACAAGTAGTGCGGACTTGTCGAGCAGCGTTGGCAGTAGCGCAAGGTGCCGATGATGAGTCATCAGCCGCACTGATTTCTGACCGAATGCGTATTCATGAGAAAACTGCTTGGATGTTGCGGGCTACGGCGTCTTAAATTCAGTGTCAATGTAAGGCACCTGAAGAAATCGGCAACAGCTTGTCGCGTATTAAGACCACGTGCTTGGCTTGCGAAAAGTACACCACCGTGGCCAAGCTAGGTCACGGTGGCGTAAGAAATCAAAAGAATTGTGTTTAAGCCGATCTTGCGGCATAACACAAGCAGCGCATTAAAGAGTATTAATCAGAACGATTTCCATCTGCTTCGCTAGACGGCTTTGACGCTGCCGAGCCTTTGCTCGCTTCTGAAGCTTTATTAAAAGGTGCCTTGTTAGTTGAGCTATCGCTACCTGGTTTGCTATTTCCGCCGCCATCGTTTTGGCGATTACTAGTATTAGAAGCACCGTTTGGCGTATTCGATGAATCCGGCCCATTGGATGGTCCAGAACTAGCTGGCTTTGGGCCCTGGTTGTTGCGATTTCGATTTCTATTACGATTGCGGTTACGGTTTTGATTCGAGTTAGACTTTGCACCTTGTGGTTTATTCGCTGGCTCTTTACTTGCGTCACTAGCTTGGTTGCGACCATCTTCTGCAGTCGATGCAGTGTCGTCCGTTTTTGTAGAATTGTTGTTACGGTTGGCTTGGTTGCGACCGCCACGACGTTGACCGCCAGTATTGCGGCCGCCTCTATTGTTACCACGACGCTGGTTGCTATTGCGGTTAGTATTGCGTTGCTCACCGTCAGAGTCTTTTTTGTCGCGGCCCTTGAGAGCTGGCTTCTTGTTCGGTTTCTTTTCTTCTTCGCCTGTGCCGAATAATGCTCTCCACCAGCGTACAAAAATTCCAGGTTTAATTGGCTCCGGCGCAACTGGCTTTGGCGTTGGCGCAGGTTTGGCCTCAAATTCAATTGATTCGAGGCCAACAGCTGGTTCGGTATTTGGCGCGATTACCACGTTACTCGCCTGGTGTTTCTTCTGGTATTTAGTTTTGCGTGGGTCTTCTTTCGGCTCAGTAATCTCAACTTTATAGCTTGGTAGGTTTGGCATTTCGTCCAAATCTTCGCTGCGCAGTCGTTGAATCTTAAAATGAGGAGTCTCTAACTCGATAGTCGGAACAATCGTGATATTGGTACCCAAACGGCTTTCCAATAGTGTGACTTCATGACGCTTCTCATTGAGTAAATAGGTAGCGGTTTTAATTGGCAAATGAGCGTGAATTGCTTCTGTATTCTCTTTCAGTGCTTCTTCTTCGATAATACGCAAAATGCTCAGAGCCGAGGATCCAACACTGCGGATATGCCCATTACCTTCACAGCGTGGGCAGGAATGGTAGTTTGAGTCAGCGATTGACGAGCGTAGGCGCTGGCGTGACATTTCAAGTAATCCAAAGCGAGAGATTCGGCCGACCTGTACGCGCGCGCGATCTGCTTTAAGTGCTTGAGACAAGCATTGTTCGACAGCGCGTTGATTCTTGTTTGCGAGCATGTCGATAAAGTCGATAACGACTAAGCCGCCCAAGTCACGAATTCTTAATTGACGCGCTATTTCTTCTGCAGCCTCAAGGTTGGTTTGTAGTGCAGTTTCTTCAATATCGCTGCCCTTGGTTGCGCGAGCCGAGTTTACGTCAATTGAGGTCAACGCTTCAGTAGGGTCGATCACCAAGGCACCGCCAGATGCCAAACGAACTTCGCGCGCATAGGCCGATTCAATTTGATGCTCAACTTGATAACGAGAAAACAAGGGAACAGAATCTTCGTAAAGCTTCAGTTTGATGACGTTGTGAGGCATTACTTGGGTCATAAACCGTGATGCTCGATCAAAGACTTCTTGATCGTCAATAATGATCTCGCTGATGTCTCCACGGAAATAGTCTCGAATGGAGCGAACCACTAGGTTAGTTTCTTGATAGACCAAGAACGGTGCTGGTTGAGCTGCAGCAGCTTCCTGAATTGCATCAGATAAACGTTGCAAGTAATCTAGATCCCACTGAAGTTCTTCAGAACTTTTACCAATACCAGCAGTACGAGCGATCAGCGCATGTTCGCGAGGAATTTCAAGATCAGACATCGCTTCGCGCAAGTCTTGGCGCTCTTGTCCTTCAATGCGCCGCGAAATGCCACCGCCTTTTGGGTTGTTTGGCATCAATACCAAATATCGCCCAGCAAGACTAATAAACGTGGTTAGTGCTGCGCCTTTATTGCTGCGTTCATCTTTTTCAACTTGAACCAATAGCTCTTGGCCGTTCTTTAGTACATCGGCTATCTGTACTTTAGAGATTGGTGTGTCTGAATTGTAGTTCTGAAAGTAAGTGCGTGAGACTTCCTTCATTGGTAAAAAACCTTGACGGCCGCTACCATATTCTACAAACGCAGCCTCTAGGCTAGGCTCGATGCGAGTGATTTTGCCTTTATAAATATTGCCCTTTTTAAGCGCGGTGGCGGCTGACTCGATATCCAAATCGACTAGTTTCTGTCCATCGACAATTGCAACGCGCAGCTCTTCAGAGTGGGTTGCATTAAATAACATTCTTTTCATTTTAGTTTCCAAATTAGGAGTTGCGTCATTTGTGACTACTTTTTCCATTGGTTGATCGAGGATCGACTTGGAAAACTACTTAAACGAAATAAGGAATACAGGGCTGAATTGCAGCGCTGATGACTGCGCGAGCCGTTCTTGAGGGCTAATAGAGAAGCGCTATGTTGCTCTGGCTGTAATCACTATTTACAGTAAGCAGAGACATAGGTCCAAAGCAGTATTAGTAAGTTACGCAATTATCGCGCAGCAACGTTTATCAAGTACGCCTTACTATTAGGGTCTACATCTCTTTTTCAATCAATGTAAAGCACTAATAAATAATGCTACTACAAAACTAATAACACCTACATTCAACAATTTTCTAATCGAAGGCTGTAGTCAAAACCCATATTACGACCCTATGCAAAGGCGCAGTTATGGCGCTTCGGATTTCATTAAAAATCGAACCCTAGCTCGAACAATTAGTTCTCAGTTTGGACTAAAATATGGCCTTAACCGATCGTAGGTTTCAATTTTCAAGTATCTGATAGTCAGATATTTATCTTTCTCTGTGCTGATTTCATTCTGAAGAATAGGTGGTTTTACCTTTTCTTTATATCAACACTTTAGGTTTTATCAAGACGGCGGTTTTCACTCAACCGTATTTTCCGTATTTCGAACACAAATTACGAACAAATAATTAAAGTTGTGTCTAATTGTACTATTACAACTAAACGGGGGTACCCCAATAATCAGGGAGGGATACATTGCCCTGTTGGCAGTCATTAATTTTGAAGCAGCTAAGGCTGAGGCCGTTTGTTGCCCAATTGGTTTGCAAGAGCCTGTTTAGATTGAGTATTTAAACATATTTGTTTAAAACGCCAACCCAGACTTGTGTTTAATAAACCAACACCAGAACCGCTTTTCCGACTGCAATTTTTAGTCGAGTTTCACCCTATAAGCTCGATAATCAACAAAAATAAAATTGTTGCTTATCGATAAATTTGAGCAAAACTCAAAGAAATTTATAAAACTTGAGATCCCCTCAAGGGTATCCCAAGTCCGGCGATGATAACAGCAAGTTGGAGGCCACGCAATCAACTGAGGGGGCTGTTTTCTGAGGCTTTTATAGGGCGCATGTAATATAAATGCATTTATAAAAACTAGTTTAATTTCAATTAGCTGGGGTAAATATCTAAACTGGCTTATAATCTCCAACCCAATTTACTAAATGGTCGACAGCATCTTGTCCAAAAGCACTCCCAAACGCCCGTCTAAATCAACTGCGAAATCAGCTAGGGGTGCCCTAACGCGTAAGCGCTCCTCCAGTGCTAGGGGTTCAGCCAGTGCTAGGGGTTCTTCCGATGCTAGGGGTTCTTCCAATGCTAAGGATTCTTCTAGTGCTAAGGGCGCTGCCAGTGTGAAGGGCTCTACAAGGGCTAAAGACGCCATAAGCGCGCAAGACTCTTTAAACTTAGACGACTCCTTACACACAGAAGGCTCCTTACACGCGCAAGGCTCCTCCCAAGCTGTCGCAAAAGCGTATTTTGTTGAGGTTGATGAGGATCACGCTGGCCAGCGCATCGATAACTTTCTGATTACTCATCTAAAGGGCGTGCCACGCACCCTAGTTTATCGAATTATTCGTAAAGGCGAAGTACGTGTCAACAAGGGTCGAATTAAGCAGACAGCCCGCTTAGAACAAGGCGACATGGTACGTATACCGCCAATCCGGCAGTCAGTACCTGATAACATAGGCTTAGACGGTTCGCGTTACGAGTTTCTAAACCGCGCTATCTTATTTGAAGATGATGCTTTATTGATACTGAATAAGCCAAGCGGCATGGCTGTGCATGCAGGCAGCGGTATTAAAGTGGGGGTTATTGAGGCTTTGCGCGCATTAAGAACAGATCTAAAGTATATCGAATTAGTCCACCGACTGGATCGCGAAACCTCCGGTTGTTTGGTGCTAGCGAAAAAATCCAGCGCCCTGAAAGCGCTGCATGAAGACTTTAAAAATAATTCTCTAAAAAACACCCGTCTGGATAAGCGTTACTTAACTTTAGTTAAAGATCAGTGGCAACATGGGCAACGTCGAGTGACCAAGGCTTTGAATACCAATGCTAAGCGCCATGGTGAACGGTTTGTTGTGGTAGATGAAAAGGGTAGCTACGCTAGTTCAATAATGACGCCTATAGATTGCGGATCGTTGGCATCTTTAATTGAAGTTAAATTGCTCACCGGGCGTACTCATCAAGTGCGAGTGCACGCTTTGTCTGAGAACCATCCTGTCGCGGGTGACCAAAAATACGGTGATCGGGAGTTCAACAAACAGATGAAGCCTCACGGTTTGAGTAGATTATTTTTACACGCTAGCCGTTTGAAGTTGACCCACCCAATTTCGGAACAATCGATGACCATAACCGCACCCTTGCCATCAGAACTGGTGAGTGTGTTGAAATCACTAGGGCTTAAGACGTCTTAAAATACCGCTTAGCCTCTAATTCACTAATTTTAGATTTTCATAAAAAGATGTATCAACTAATTATTTTTGACTGGGATGGAACGCTGATGGATTCAGCCCAAAAAATATCTAATTGTTTTCGAGCAGCAGCTGTTGATTTGGACTTAGAGGTGCCGAGTGAGCAGCGCGCCAAGAGTATTATCGGCCTTGGCCTGCGCGAGGGTATTGAGCTGCTTTTTCCTAATCAGAGCTCGGTGACCATTGATAAAATTGTAGAAACCTATAAATATCATTATGTAACGGCAGATGATACCGAGCAGGGAATGTTTGCAGGAGTAGAGCAAGGCCTTATTGCTATGGCCGACGCCGGAGCGCTACTGGCAGTCGCAACCGGCAAAGCACGCCGCGGTTTAAAAAGAGTTTTTGATGAAATGCAACTCGAGCACCACTTCGTGGTGTCGCGCTGTGCTGATGAAACGCGGTCTAAGCCTCATCCGCAAATGTTGCATGAGATCCTTGATTTTACCGCAATCGAATCTCACAAATGTATTATGGTAGGCGATACTAGTTTTGATATGGAGATGGCTCACAATGCCGGCGTTGCTGGGCTCGGGGTAAGCTATGGCGTACATAGCGAGGCAGAGCTTCGCCAAGCGCATGCAATTGATGTGCTAGATTCGTTTAGCTCGGTGCTAGACTGGTTTCTATGTGGCCGTGTTTCGACGGCGTATGAATAATCTGATCGTGTAATCAAGATGCAGCAAGAGAAATTAATTGGGTCGACAGACGGTCTAGAAGAAGGCGGCAAAGGTTTTCGGTTTGACGTACACAATGCAGCAGGCGAAACCATCCCTGCGTTTGTTGTGCATTTCAATTATCAATATTTTGCATACCTGAATAAGTGCGGACATATAGCAATACAACTTGATTATATGCCTGGCGAGTTCTTCAGTGATGATGGACAGTCATTGATTTGTTCGACGCACGGGGCTGAATACGCTCCTGACACTGGCGCTTGCTTGGGCGGGCCTTGTTATGGTGTAGGTCTCGAAGCGTTAAACATTATTGAAGACCAGGGTCAGCTGTATCTGCAAAACGATGAATATCAGATTGTCAGTAAATGACACTCAAATAGTAATACTGAGGTTTTAAAATGTTTAAGCGTAATAATGTAACTGGCGCATCGGCAGGTCTGCCGGGTAGTCGATCTGCGAGTAGCACGGGTGAATCTAATTCTTCGACCAACGCAATTTTGCGGGATTTGGCGATTGATTATATGCATGACAAAAAAATTCGACGCCGCTGGAAATTTGCTTTGTTCGGATTGTTTGCAATCTACATAATCAGCATTATGGTATTTGCTACCGGTAGTGGCAAGACTGCGGGCTATGGAAAACCGCATACAGCATTGGTTGAGTTAAACGGCGTGATTGGCACTTCTATGGGAGTGACTTCAGATCAAATTAACAAAAGCTTACGTAAAGCGTTTAAGTCCAGCAACTCAAAAGGCGTCGTGCTGCGCATCAGTAGCCCTGGTGGTGCGCCGGTGGCTTCGGCTGAAATAAATGAAGAAATAACTCGCCTACGTGAGAAGTACCCGAATAAGCCGATGCATGTTGTGGTTGGCGATATGGCGGCATCCGGTGGTTATTTTGTTGCAGTCGCAGCCGATAAAATTTACGCAAATCGATCCAGTATTGTTGGCTCAATCGGTGTGCGAATGGATGGTTTTGGCTTTGTTGATGCCTTGAAAAAACTTGGAGTTGAGCGCAGGTCACTGACCGCCGGTGCCAATAAATCTATCCTGGATCCATTTTTGCCGGTGAAAGCCGAGCAAAAAGCGCACGCAGAGCTAATGTTAGATCAAGTGCACCAGCACTTTATTGAAACCGTTAAAGCAGGTCGCGGAGATCGAATTTCTCAAGTGCCGGAAATATATTCAGGTTTGTTTTGGTCGGGTGAAGAGGCCAAACGACTAGGTTTAGTTGATGATTTTGGTAGTTTAGATTCGGTGGCGCGTGACGTAATAGGTCAAGAAGAAATTGTTAACTATACGTACCAGCCTGATTTTTTAGACCAATTCAGTCGTCAATTTGGAATTGCGGTTGGTACCGGCATAGCAAATGTACTGGGTGGCCAGTTTAAGCTGCGTTAAGGTTTCTAACATAGACCAAAAATCCCCATTCCATGGCTTTTAGTTCTCTGGCCGAAAAAATTGAGTGTGCTAAGGTGAGGTATAAGTAGCCTGGCAGCAGTTTTAAAAAAGTTTATAGTCTTCTTCTTCAAGCATGCTGATTAGACGAATTAACGGTAGTCCGATCAAGGCATTAGGATCACCGCCTTCAAATCTTTTTAACAAAGCGATACCTAAACCTTCAGCGCGTAGGCTTCCAGCGCAATTATAGGGTTTTTCTTTGCGCAAATAGTTTTCAATAACTTCTTCACTAAGTTGTTTAAAGTGAACAGTAAATGGAATGACATCGGATTGAACCTGTTTAGTATTCGAATTGATTAATGCCAAACCAGTAAATAATTTTATCTGCTTCCCTGAAGCGGCGCGTAATTGTGATACCGCGCGTTCGTGGGTGTGTGGCTTGCCGACTATCTCCCCGCCGTGCAAGGCTACTTGGTCAGATCCAATGATTAAGCTATTTGGACAATCGGCGACGACTGCCTGAGCCTTTTCAACGGCTAGACGCTTGACCAATTGTATTGGCGTTTCATCCTTCATTGGCGTTTCGTCAATGTCTGGATTAATCGTCTCAAATGGAACCATCAAACGCTCGAGCAGCATCTTTCGAAAAGGTGATGACGAGGCGAGAACAAGCTTGGGTTGTGACATGAGGATAAATAGGCTGATAAATTTGTCTGTGATTATGCGACAAAAATTAACAGTCTGCATTAACCGCTTTGGATCAATAGGCATATTTTTACGCATCAGTGGCTGGTGGATTGCCAAACATTGAGTGTTTGGCAATTAAAAACAGTGTGCAATAATACAGCTAAGCACGTATTGCTTCGACCAAGCGCGACTTGGCGTTCGATTTAGCTTCTTGCATCGATGACGATGTTGATTTTGATACTAGGTTTTCTGAATTTGCGGTTTGCTCAGCCAAAGGGTGGGCGAAAGTAACATCATTAGGTACAGTTATCTTAGCTTTCCTTAGTTGAATAAAAATTTTAGTACTAAACAGAGATATAAATATTGTGGTTGTTGAGTTAGTAAAAAAAAGGCCAATTAATTTGGGGATCGTCGCAGTTGGCAAGATTGTGCGTGATCAACACTTGCCGGCAATTGATAAAAACCCAAGTTTAAATTTAATCGCCACAGCTAGTCGAAACGCATCAGTTGCGGGTATACCAAGTTTTCAGACAATTGAAGAAATGCTCATGGAAGCTCAGGATTTAGATGCTGTTGCTTTGTGCATGCCGCCTCAATATCGCTATCAAGCTGCCCACATCGCGCTTAATCATGGCTTGCACGTACTGTTGGAAAAACCACCCGGCGCCACGGTTTCGGAAGTAGAGCAACTGGCTGATCTGGCTGCTCAGAAGGGCTTGAGCCTGTTCGCTACTTGGCATTCACGTTACGCTGCCGCAGTAGAGAAAGCTAAGCAGCTATTAATTGATCAAACGATTACGTCGGTGTCTGTAGCCTGGAAAGAAGATGTACGAAAATGGCATCCTGGTCAGAATTGGATTTGGCAAGCAGGCGGCTTAGGCGTATTTGATCCAGGCATAAACGGTGTTTCGATTTTAACTCATTTATTACCCGAACCAGCGATGGTGAGTAAAGCCGAATTAGTATTTCCTGAAAACCGAGCAGCGCCGATTGCCGCGATGATGCAATTCACAACTGCCAGTGGCTTGGCCATTGAGTTGGATTTTGATTGGCGTCAAACAGGCAGCGAAGTTTGGGACGTCAAATTCGGTCTAGGCCAAGGTGAGCTGATAGTCAGCGAGGGCGGTGGCGTCGTTTCTTTGAATGGTGAAGCGCAAAAAATTGTCGAGAAAAATGAATATGAGGCCATTTACCAACGCTTCGTTGAAATTGTGGCAGGCGGTATTTGCGATGTTGATTTAACCCCACTCAAACTAACCGCCGATGCCTTTTTATTGGGTGATAGGCAAGTAGTAGAAGCTTTCATTGACTGAATTCTGTTTGTTGAAAGTTTAATTCATGGTGCTGCAAACGTCCGCTAATTGTATTCTGATCTACCTCATTTAATGCCACCAGTTACGCTTCAACTTCGCATTGGTTGCTCAGAACCCCAACGCCTTCGTGCTCTGTCAGGGCTAAGGTTAATGCAGTATCCGCTAGAGGAGTAAAACGAACTGGTTCTGGTGTGTTGAAATGCTTGCTAGCCCTTGATTTATATTAAGTTGCTACCCTTTCTCGCTCAGCTTATGATATTTTATTGGGAAATAACAAATAAGTAACTAGCAAAGGACCCCAGAGAATTATTCTAATTTATCATGATCTCAAAGAAAATTGCAATGATAGGCGCCTGGGGAGTTGGCAAAACCAGCTTGGTACGCCAATATGTCGACAGTGTATTTAGTGAAAAATACCACTCTACAATTGGTGTCAAGGTAGACAAGAAGGTTTTGCGCGTTGATGGGCAAGAGCTCACCATGGTGCTATGGGACATCGCCGGTGCTGAGGAGCACTTCAGTGTGCCCTTGCACTATGTAAAGGGAGCTGCCGGATACCTATTGGCGATTGACGGCACGCGGCGTGACTCTTTAAATTCTGCGTTGGATATTGTGGCAGAGATTGAACAGGGAATTGGTTCTTTACCGTTTATTATAGTGGCTAATAAATCTGATCTGGATTGGGAGCTAAGCAATTCAGAAATTGACAGCGCCTTTGCGAAATTTGACCAGCAGTGGTTAGCGACTAGCGCTAAGTCTGGTGAGAATGTGGAGGCGGCGTTTGCGGCTTTAGCAAGGCGGGTAATGGAAAGCTAAGCGGGTAATAGCGACCCCGACTGATTCGTAAAATTGTAGTTCGATCTCAAGCTTGGTGGTAAATGCGAAGTGGTACTGGCCCTAGAGATCAATCACCGTTTCAGCTTTTGCCATTTCAAACTTTAGACCGGTTTGAAGTGAGCGCCGACACATTGTCTCGTCAATCCAGTTGCGTTCTGCCCATTTTCGGTTTGGATCATGATGGCCAATGTAGGTTTGCTTAACGTTGCATTTCTGAGCCATCTCGATGACATCTTCAATGCAGCTGTGACCCCAATCTTTACGTGATACCCCTAACGGTGTGCCAATGCCTTTGTCACCGTCATATTCGATTTGTAAAAACTGACCGTCGCGGTACAAAACATCACAATTCATTGAGTGTTCTATGAGCCTATTTTCAGCTTCCATGCTGGCAATTTGCAACGGGTGATCGGGGTTGTCACCGCGTCGCATTTCATGATCGGTGCAATACACAAAGACCTTACCATTGTGTTCTATTCGGTATCCTAAGCAGGGATCCGGATGAAAAACCTCAAACGGCTGAATGGTGGTTTTACCCAAAATAATGGGCTTGTGGAGGTTATGATATCTGCCCACCATCGGATCGCCGTTGGGCGGGATGGGTGAGGTAACGAGATCACGGATCTCTATTGAATCAAACTTGGCTGGCATCAACTCATAATTCAACGGGGTTTGAATTCCCGCTAAGTCGATTCCATTATCATGAGAGAAAATGCCTAAATTATGGTCTAAGGCTTTAAGGTATTGGCGGTTAGCATAAATATGAATGTTGTTTCGAGGGTCAAAACAAACGGCTGCTTGATCAAAGCCTTCTGTGTGATCAAAGTGCGCATGGCTGCCAAAAATTGACAGATGCCGCTCAGGCGAGTCACCCCACTTGGCCATGATGTCTTCCGCGCATATTCTAAACCCGCTACCGCAATCGATAACTATGTCATAACCATCTGATGTTTCTAATCTGAAGCAAGTAGTCCAGCCGCCATAGACGCGTTCTTCAGTGGTATCGAATCTAGATCGAAAATTGGATAGAGTTTTACGATCGAGTGGACCTCCAATCAGGTCATCAACCGAGCAGTTGAGCTTGCCATCGCTACCTTGTAAATTCTCTATGTGCCCAGCTATTTGCTCTAAAAGCTTAAGGTCTGAGTGTAGTCTCGCCGCCTCGCGCTCCGCTTTTGCTGGGAAAACTGACCCACTTCCCTGTACGCCATAGAAATGAATGCGCATATTGTCAATCTGGTCTGTCATGTATCTAGATATACGTGATAGCTTAAACTTAATCAATAACCCAATAAGAGAGATTTACAATTAATGGATTGAGGAATCACAACCTTAAAACCAATTTCATCTTGTTGGTTTTAAGGCTCATTAGCGATAATCAAACAACATAGATAAATCCAGAGCTTTGAGATGCTTAGTGATTGCGCCAGAAGAAATATAATCGACGCCGGTTTCGGCAATTTTTCTAATGCTGCTCAAATTCACGTTGCCTGATGCTTCTAGGTCGGCTTGTTCGCCGGTTAACTCAACTGCTAGACGCATATCCTCTAAGGAAAAATCATCTAACATTATTCGCTTTGCACCCGCGTGCAAGCCGCGCTCCAGTTCTTCAATTGTTTCGACTTCAAGCTCTACTAGCGCACCTTCAGGCATGGAGGCAATCGCGTCTGTAACAATACGCTCTAAACTCTTGCCACTGCGTAAATGATTTTCCTTGATGATGATACCGTCATACAAACCCATTCTATGATTGACGCCGCCGCCGCAAAGTACGGCGTATTTTTGTGCTTCGCGCATCGATGGTAAGGTCTTTCGTGTATCCAATAAGCGGGCTTTGGTGTGCGCAATTATGCAGGCATATTCACGGGTGACGGTGGCCGTACCTGATAAGGTTTGCATGATATTTAATGCGCTTCGCTCGCCAGATAAAATCGGGTGGGCGGACCCCTCAAAACGGCAAAGTGTTTGATTGGGCTCCACCTGATCCCCGTCTTTAATCTGCCAGTCAATGTGTATTGTTGCTAGGTGGCGTTTGCCGATTTGTTTAAATACTTCATCGACCCAAGCGGTCCCACAAATAGTACCTGCTTCCCGACTAATAATTCTACCGTCCACTTGGGCGTTTCGTGGAGTTAGCCTGGCAGTGACATCGCCGCTGCCAACGTCTTCTTTTAAACAGGCTTTCACCAAACCTCTAATTACTTTCTTTTTGGGTAAAGCTTGCGCTAGATCAGTCATGATAGTTTGAAACCAGATTAGAGTGTTTATACGGCGATGCTTTTCAAGCGCGCGTGCGTTGCAGAGAAACAGGATAACAGAAACTATTTTTGGGTAGAACTGCCGTACTTGTTTTTAATAGGATACGCCTTATTTATTAGTTAGATAAAATGGTCTAGAGCTTAGAGTTTAGACAAATAAAGTAACAACAAAAGCAGCAGCATAGAAACTTCCAGAGGTTTATTATGAGAATGGATAAATTAACATCTAAATTCCAATTAGCTTTAGCCGACGCGCAGAGCTTGGCAGTGGGCAAGGATCATCAGTTTATAGAGCCTGTACACCTTTTAAGTGCGATGTTGCAGCAAGAAGGCGGCAGTGTTAAGCCTCTGTTGTCCAGAGTAGGTGTTGAGATTAAAGGTCTGAATGATAAGATTAAGCAAAGCCTAAGTTGCTTGGCGCAAGTGCAGGGTCAAGCCGGTGAAGTTCATCTATCGCAAAGCACTTCGCGACTAATGAACGTTGCAGACAAGTTGGCCCAAAAGCGCGGTGATTCATTCATTTCTAGCGATTTATTTCTAATGGCTTTGGTCGACGATAAAGACTCGGCAGCGAAGCTGTTGCGCGACAGTGGCGCAAGTAAGGTAGCGCTCGAAAAAGCGATTGAAGATGTACGCGGCGGATCCAATGTCGATGAAGCCAATGCTGAAGACAATCTACAGGCGTTGGAAAAATACACGATAGATCTCACCGAGCGCGCCGAGCTGGGAAAGCTAGATCCTGTGATCGGACGAGACGATGAGATTCGCCGCACCATTCAAGTTCTACAACGGCGTACCAAGAATAACCCAGTATTAATCGGCGAACCCGGCGTTGGTAAGACCGCGATTGTCGAGGGCTTGGCGCAGCGGATCGTCAATGGCGAGGTGCCCGAAGGCGTAAAGAATAAGCGTTTACTATCACTCGATCTTGGCGCCTTGATCGCGGGGGCTAAGTTTCGCGGTGAATTTGAAGAGCGTCTCAAGGCCGTACTTAAGGACTTGTCCAAGCAAGAAGGGCAGGTGATTTTATTTATAGACGAGTTGCACACAATGGTGGGCGCCGGTAAAGCAGAAGGAGCGATGGACGCTGGTAATATGTTAAAGCCCGCTCTGGCGAGGGGCGAGTTACATTGTGTCGGTGCGACCACATTAGATGAGTATCGTAAATTCATCGAAAAAGATGCCGCATTGGAGCGTCGTTTTCAAAAGATTGTGGTCGATGAACCCAGTGTTGAAGATACTATTTCGATTCTGCGAGGCTTGAAGGAAAAATATGAAATTCATCACGGGGTGGATATCACCGACCCTGCAATTGTATCTGCAGCCACTCTGTCACATCGTTACATAACAGATCGAAATTTACCCGATAAAGCGATTGATCTAATTGACGAAGCTGCTAGTCGAATTCGAATGGAAATTGACTCAAAACCTGAGTCAATGGACAAGCTAGATCGCCAAATTATTCGGCGCAAGATAGAGCGAGAAGCATTGCGCAAAGAGAGTGACGCGGCGTCTAAGAAAAGGCTCTCTAATCTACAACAAGAGCTGGATGACCTTGAGCGTGAATGCGCCGAGTTAGAAGAAATATGGCTGGCCGAAAAGTCGGCCGTGCATGGCGCCCAACATATTAAAGAAGAGTTAGACAAAGCCCGTGTAGAGATGGAAGTTGCTCAGCGCGCTGGTGATTTAGCAAAAATGTCGGAGCTCCAATATGCACGCGTTCCTGAATTGGAAAAACAGCTTGAACAGGCGCACAGTAATGAAAAAAATGGCGCGCCCAATCAACTTCTTCGAAGCAATGTCACGGAAGAAGAAATTGCTGAAGTGGTTGCCGCTTGGACCGGAATTCCGGTAGCTAAAATGCTCCAGGGCGAGCGAGAAAAACTACTGGGCATGGAAGACAATTTACATCGACGTGTTATTGGTCAGCATCAAGCCATTAGTGCGGTAGCAGATGCAATAAGACGATCGCGTGCTGGTCTATCTGACCCTAATCGTCCTTCTGGATCGTTCCTATTCTTAGGGCCAACGGGTGTTGGCAAAACCGAACTGAGTAAAGCGTTGGCCGAATTTATGTTCGACACCGATGACGCTATGGTGCGCATTGACATGTCTGAATTTATGGAAAAGCATTCGGTTGCGAGGTTAATTGGTGCACCTCCAGGCTACGTCGGTTATGAGGAGGGTGGCTACCTAACGGAAGCGGTGCGGCGCAAGCCTTATTCAGTGATTCTTCTGGACGAGGTTGAAAAGGCCCACCCTGACGTTTTTAATATATTGTTGCAGGTGCTGGACGATGGCCGGCTAACCGACGGTCAGGGCCGAACCGTTGATTTCAAAAACTGTGTGATCATTATGACGTCGAACCTTGGCTCTCAATCAGTGCAAGGTTTTGAAGGTGACTACAGTGCGATGAAAGCGGTAGTGATGGAGAGTGTTACGCAGCATTTCCGTCCGGAGTTCATTAACCGAGTAGACGACATTGTGGTATTTCATGCGCTTGATAAAGAACAGGTGCGCGCTATTGCCGACATTCAGGTTGATATATTACGCAAACGTTTAGCGGCTCAGGAGATTAAGTTACAAATTTCTGAGGAAGCATTAAATAGAGTCGGCGAAGCCGGATTTGATCCTGTTTACGGTGCCCGGCCACTAAAGCGAGCGATTCAATCTTTGATCGAAAACCCTTTAGCACAAAAATTGTTGGCCGGAGAGTTCGGCCCTGGCGATCTTGTTTCGGTGGGCTTAGATGAGGGTGCATTAAGTCTTCAGAAAACTTTGCAACATTAGGCAATTTATGTGACAAGCTGACGCTGTGTAAAGCCATTGGTCGGCTTGCTTCGTACGTTGTTTGTTGAAACCTAATGCGCCGTGCCATATTACTAGGGATGTTGCATGAAACTTATTAGTAATTATATTCTGCTTATAAGTATGTTATGGGTTGCTTGTGCGGGTGCAGCTAATACCGCTTACATCCACGTTGATGTTTCAGCAGCGGGTGTCGTTCCTTCGGGGCCTGAACCCGTTTACGATCAAATGCTATTAGACGACACTGGTCCGACTGGACTTCCCCAATTTAAAGCTTTAGTTGAGTCACAGAATCATACCATCACCCAGCACTACGATCAGCGAATGATCTTAAGTGAGACTTTACTAGCTGGTTTAGATGTGCTGATTTTTGACCTGCACCAAAAGATTGGGAATGCGTCTGAAAGAGCTAGTTTGGATAGTTGGCTCCGAGCCGGTGGCAGTATGTTTATTTATAGTGACTCTGCGTCAGGCGGATTATTTAGCGTGGTCAGCGCACAAAATTCAGTAGGCCAAACTGGCACCAATAATTTGATTCGTCAGTATGGGATGCAAGTAACGGTAGATCAGGCCAATGGTACTAAAGTATTTCGTGCTGGGCGGTCGCCAATAACAAGCTTGATGGCAGGTCGGCCCGAGCTAGAGGGAGTATCGCCGTAGCCAGTGGTGACCCTAGTATCAAGATTCTCATTCGCTACTCCGATGCTACTGATTAGTTCGTCAGTTGTAATGATGCTTTGGCGCATACCCAAAATATTTCTATTGGTAATTCGGTTTACGCAGCGTTGGCGCTCAAAAACCTAGGACAAGGTCACGTCGTTGTGATGTTTGATCGACAGCCTATGTGGAATGACGGGCCCGGCTCAAGTATTAATAAGCGCGGCAACCGAGAGATTTTACGCAGATTGTTAAACTTCTTAGCACTGCCTGCGACTACCATTTGCTGCTCCTAATCAAAACAGCCCCAGCCATTTCCCTTCTATTAACTTAGTCTTAGACGACTAATTTGATCAGGCATTTGCCAAACTAGTTCACAAAACTGCTTAACAACTCTTTATAATATTCGCCAGTAAAGAAAATCGCGTCGCCACCATCGGAGTCAGTGAAAAAATGAAAGCAATGATATTAGCAGCGGGTAAAGGTACCCGCGTACGGCCGTTAACCAATGAAATGCCTAAGCCAATGATACCCATCATCGGTAAGCCGGTTATGGAGTATCTGATTGAAGAATTAGAACGGCACGGTTTTAATGAAATTATGATTAACGTCAGCCATCTGCCGGAAAAGATAGAAAGCTATTTTGGCAACGGAGAGCGTTTTGGTGTCGAGATAGGTTATTCATTCGAAGGGCATATTGAAAACGGAGAGATTCAATCTGAAGCCCTAGGATCGGCCGGTGGATTAAAACGCATTCAAGATTTTGGTGGCTTTTTTGATGATACATTTCTAGTTGTCTGCGGAGATGCACTGATTGATCTTGATCTGACTGCAGCGGTTCGTGAACATTGGAAGAGCGGAGCAGTTGCGAGTATTTGCACACTCGCAGTCAAGCCAGAAAATGTCGTAGATTATGGCGTCGTTGTTAGTGACGAAACAGGTCAAATTACATCCTTTCAAGAAAAACCGGCGGTTTCAGAAGCACTCTCAAATAAAGTAAATACAGGAATCTATATTTTTGAGCCCCAGGTTTTGAATTTGATTCCGTCAGGCCAGCAATATGATATAGGTGCTGATTTATTCCCTAAGATTGTTGAACAGGGCTTACGTTTTCACTCGATTGATATTCCCTTTAATTGGATAGATATTGGTCGTATCAGTGACTATTGGGAGGCTAACCAAAAAATTATGCAAGGTGACTTACGCACCATTCCGATGCCCGGCAAGGAAGTTCAACCCGGTGTCTGGGTAGGACTAAATGTAAGTGTAGATTGGTTAACGTGTGAGATCCAGGGGCCAGTTTATATTGGCAGCGGGACTCGAGTTGAAGCGGGCGCCATGATCGTTGGTCCAACCTGGATTGGTCATGGCTGCCATATTCGCAAGGGCGCGCGTATTTCAAAGAGTATTATTTTCGAATACACGCGTATTGGTGCGGCCAGTATTGTTAAAGATTCAGTTGCTATTGGGCGCTTTTTTGTGGATAAAGATGGCCGTTCATTCGAAAGCGAAGACATGCATTTGGATTGGGTGACGGACTCTCGAATACCAGCGCATAAATTGAATGGCGGCTAGTCTTGAAAACATCTGCTTTGGCAAAACACGATCAACTAAGGCCTGATTTGATTTTCATAGGAATGCCGGGGTCTGGCAAAAGTACCCTAGGTAAATATATAGCCGCTTTGCGGGGGTTAAAATTCATTGACACTGATGAACTTATAGAGCGAGAACACGGGTATTCGCTACAACATCTATTGGATCGTCATGGTCATCAGTTCATTCGCAGAGCAGAGTCAGAAATCATCTGCTCTCTGCAGTCTCAAAATCATGTGATCGCAACGGGTGGCAGCGCGGTCTACAGTGAAGATGCGATGTTGCATCTGAGAGATTTAGGTAAAGTGATCTATCTGCATATTAGTTTGCCAACCGTTATTGCGCGAGTCGGTCGTGCTCCCGATCGCGGTATTGCTAAGCTGCCTAATGTGTCTTTGGCCAGTTTGTATCGAGAACGACTTCCTTTATATCAACGTTGGGCAAATGTGACTCTGCAGAACAATTGGCCGCTGACTGCCCTGCGCCTAGAAGAACTGGCAAATCAGCTGGATACTGATCAGCGATAAACGTGATGCCCACTTCTGTAATAGACTCGCAATCGATAGCCCGGATTTGGGTGATAGTGCCGGCGGCAGGTTCGGGGCAGCGAATGGCTACAAATACACCAAAACAGTATCTACAGATTCAAGGCAAGACGATCTTGGAGACTACCTTAGATTTATTTCTGGCAAATGATCAAATAGCCAGGGTTGTGGTTTCCCTGGCCGCGGATGACTTGCTTTGGCCTACTTTGCCTTGTGCCAGCAATGCCAAAGTAATTAGCACTTTAGGAGGTAGCACCCGAGCCTTAAGTGTTTGTAATGGTTTAGTAGCGTTGAAAGCATGGGTGGATGACGCCGATTGGGTGTTAGTACACGATGCTGCGCGGCCATGCTTAAGTGCCGGCGCGCTGAATGATTTCATCCTAAAGCTGCGAGTCCATGCGGTTGGAGGTATCTTGGCTGTGCCAGTCAAGGACACTCTGAAATTGTCTAAGTCAACCTCCGGCCAAATTCTTAAGACACTAAATCGCGACAACGTTTGGCATGCCCAGACTCCGCAAATGTTTCGCTATGGACTATTGCTAGATGCGATGCAGCAGGCTTTGACTTCAGGGCATGAGATTACCGACGAAGCGTCGGCTATGGAACTGGCAGGCTATAGTCCGCAGTTGATTGAGAGTGATTCACGTAACCTAAAGGTAACCACACCTGAAGATCTCACCTTGGCAACATTTTTGTTAACAAACCCATCTAACTGATTTCGATCAGTTATTATTTCGCCAATAACTTGCGTTGTTGTATGCTTTTACGAGGGCTTGAACCCTAGACTTAAGCACAGGCTTCCCAGCTAAAAAGAGTACAATGCGAGTATCAAATATTTGCTAAGTGAGCATTTAATTACTAACTGAGGCAATAGAACAGAATAATGCGGAAACCCCACTCCTTGCATCCAATATTAAACCTTGCGATGATTCTAGTTATCTGTGGCTCGTTGTCAGCTTGCATTGGAACCGTGGTCGGTGTGGTGGTTGATACGGCGATAGAAGTCGTTAAGGTGCCATTTAAAGTAGGCCGCGCAGTGATCGATGTTGCTACCCCCGATAAGAAGAAATCGAAATCTGAGCGAGAAGATGATGAACACGAGTAAAACGCGGTTAAGTAACAGCGGTGAATGAATTAACTAGTTTTATACGGCGGGCTGGATAAAGTGCGAATCGGTCACGGTTATGATGTGCATGGTTTGTGTGAAGGGCGCAAACTAATTCTTGGTGGCGTTGAAATTGAACACCATCTAGGTTTGTTAGGCCACTCCGATGCTGATGTGGTGTTACATGCTCTTTGCGATGCGCTTCTGGGCGCGATGGGGGAGGGTGACATAGGTCGACATTTTCCTGATACCGACCAGCAGTTTGCAGGTATAGATAGTCGCGTTTTATTAAGGCACGTTAGTGAGATGATGTGTCAAAAGGGCTTCGCCTTAGGCAATGCTGATATCACCATAGCGGCGCAGGCACCCAAACTTTCTCCTCATATATTGGCAATGCGGGATAACATTTCCGCCGACCTTGATTGTTCTCAATCACAAGTAAATATTAAAGCGACGACCACTGAAAAGTTAGGTTTTGTCGGTCGCGAAGAAGGTATTGAGTGCCATGCCGTAGTTGTCCTCTTAGAGCAATAACAGGGTCGCTAATTTCATTTATTACTCTGTAAAATTTAATTCAACATAAGCTGATGATCGATAAAAACGCCGCGAATAAAAAAAACATAAAGCTCACACAGGAGAAAGCTTTACAACTTAATTTGGATCCGAGTATCTATGGTACCGTTGTCGAAATTGGCGCGGGACAGGAAGTCGCCAGACAGTTTTTCAATGCGGGTGCAGCCGCAGGTAGCATTGCTAAAACGATGTCAGCCTACGACATGCAGGTTAGCGATGATGTTTATGGCAAGGTCGGTCGTTATGTTAGCCGCGAGCGAGCAGAGCAAATGCTGGCCCACGAATACGATTTATTGATTAAGCGTCTCGGAGAAAATCGCGAAATAGAAAGCAAATTTTTTTCGTACGCGGCAACGGTGACTGCCAGAAGCTATTCACAAAAAAATGAATGTCATGGCTGGCTAGGCGTGCGTAGACAATCTGAGACAGGTGGCGTACCGAGCGAGATCATCCTACACGTCAGAATGTTAGACGAGACTAACCGCGATCAATCTGAAGCATTAGGTATTCTAGGAATCAACTTAGTGCACGGCGCCTATCACCGAGACAACGACCCTAAAAAAATCATCGACAGTCTGCAAGATGGTATGGGTTCAGATAAGCGAATTGAAATCGATTTAATTCATTTTTCTGGACCTGACTTTGCCAACGTAGAAAATCGCCTACTGAATTTACACTTGATTCATAGCTGGTCCTGTCGAGCGGTAATGTTTGATGCAAAAGGTCAGTCTATTGTACCGGCGGCGGCTTTGCGTAAGAAAGACATTGTGGTGATTCGAGGGTCTTTTAAACCGCCAACAAAAGTTCATATGGACATGAAGCGAGCTGCCGAAAAACATTTTTTAATGGAAGATGGTGTTGAAAAAGACAAGTTGCTAGTGGTGGCCGAAATCACCATGAACGAGTTGTCGGTTCGCGGTGACGATGCTGACTCAGATTTTTTATCGAGAGTAGATTTACTTAACGAGTTAGGTTTTTCAGTACTAATTTCGGATTACCTTAGGTTTTTTAGATTGCGTTCCTGGATCCGCCGTTATACGGCCAATCGGATTGGCATTATGCTCAGCGTATTGGATTTTAATTATCTATTTGATGGCGAATATTATGCCGGTTTGGAGGGTGGAATTCTTGAGGCTATGGGTAAACTATTTTCGGATAACACCAATGTCTATGTGTATCCAACCATCCGTGACGGTAAACTAATTACGTTGGATAATGTTGACGTTGGTGAGCATCAGCAATTCTTACTTAAGCATCTAATTCACGATCAAGCGATGGTTTCTGCTGATATACAAGACGTTGCTAACCTCCAAATTTCGGCGCGGGAATTAGTCAAGCAAATCCCTAAAGGACGAGGCGATTGGGAAAAAAACCTTCCTGAAATCACCGCAAAAAGCATTATTGATCGGCGCTTGTTTGGTTTTCCAGAAACCAACAAGGACTAGTAGGGTGGCCCAATTGTGATTGCCATTTCGAGAATAGAGCGGTAAATTATGGCCTCGTCTATTCCAATTCTTTATTCCTTTCGACGTTGTCCCTACGCCATTCGGGCTAGGATGGCGATCAATTATGCAGGCGTTCAATGTGAACTTCGTGAGGTTGTCCTAAAGGATAAGCCGCAGGCAATGTTGGATCTGTCACCCAAAGGGACTGTCCCAGTGTTACAGCTTGACGACCGCATTATTGACGAAAGTTTGGATATACTGCATTGGGCACTACAACAATCAGATCCAGACAATTGGCTGCAACCAGGCTGCACTCACCCATTGCTTAGTGGTTGTGACGATCGTTTTAAATTTTATCTAGACCGATATAAATATGCAGATCGCTACCCTGAGCACGATGCCGCAACTTACTTTGCATCTGGCGTAGAATACTTAGTCGAGCTGGAACGGTGGTTGAGCAACAATGTCACCTGTGGTTCATTTTTATTCGGCGAGCGAGTATCTTGGGTTGATATTGCTATATTCCCCTTTGTGCGACAGTTCGCATTTGTTGATAAGCCAGCTTTTGATAGACTTGCCACACCTAGCTTGCAAACATGGTTAGACGGTTTTTTAGCATCAAAGCTGTTTAATTCAGTTATGCATAAATATCCAGCCTGGCAGCCCCAAGATCAAGCAACGATCTTTCCTGGTAAATCTAAGCCACCATCATAATTTCAAAGGTTCTTCCCAATGACAGATTTTAATGTTGAGCACCACCCTCAAGACCATCGCTTTATTATCAAATTACCAGAGGATCGAGTTGCGCAACTGCGCTATCGATTCGATTCTGAGCAAGGCGACGCTAAGCAAGTGGATTTTTTTAACACTCACGTACCAGATGATTTTCGCGGTAAGCGCTTGGCTGGACTCTTGGTGGATAAGGGTTTTGCGTGGGCTGACGAAAACCACTTAGCGATTAAAACCTCGTGTTGGTATGCCGAGTTAAAACTAAAAAAGAGAGATAAGAGCAAAGTTTGAACCTTTATTTAGTGACCTAATCGATGAACGCTTCCTTAAAACTCAAAGTACAAGCATCTAACTATCTCGAGGGGTTGGGTAATAAACACCCCTCTTTAACTGAATTAAGCTCGAGTCAGGCGCTGGATCAACTGCCGATACTTTTTGATCAATTGGCAAGCCTGGATGTTAGCGCAGATTTTGAATTATCCGAACGTGCACTAGCAGACAGCAAGGCAAAGTTCGCATACTGCTGGGCGCTGTTAGAGCTTGAGCAAGGTTTAGATTACCAACAACGCGGCCAGTGGTTATGCCGTTATGCAGATCTAACTATTGACGTTGCGCTGCGCTGCGCCTGGCATGAGCTGGCTCGCAGGCATGCGGCCATTGCTAAGGCCTTACAGGACTACCCAGAGGCAATGCCCGGCCTATTCGTGTTTGGAATGGGAAAATTAGGCGGTGGAGATCTAAATTTTTCAAGCGATGTTGATTTGGTTGCTTATTTTGATCCGCGCGTCCTACCTGTTCCTGACGTTCTAGGTAAAGGCTATATTTGTCACTTAGTATTACAGAAGATGACCCAACTTCTTGGCCAAAATGGTCGTTCAGAGTTTGTTTGGAGGGTTGATTGGCGGTTGCGACCTAATGCATCCGCGACCACCTTGGCAATGTCAACAGCGGCGGCAGAAGAGTACTATTTTTTTCGCGCATCACCCTGGCACCGCCTGGCATTGATGAAGGCTCGCATTGTGGCCGGGGACATACAAACTGGTCAGCTATTCCTAAACACCATCACCCCATTTATCTGGCGTCAAAATCTTGACTACCGAGCTCTAGATGAACTTGGTGAAATAAAAAACCGGATTAACTTGGAGCACCCTTCCTTGCGCGTTCAGAGGCAATGGCGTGAGCCTATAAACGATGATATTGCAGGCTTTAACGTTAAGCTGGGCAGCGGCGGAATTCGCGAAATAGAGTTCACTGCTAACGCTCTGCAATTGGTGTGGGGTGGGAGGCAATATGCATTGAGAACCCCGAATACGGTTCAAGCTTTGCAGGAATTGAGCACCTTAGAGCAACTCGATTCTGAATTATCAAAAGGTCTAATATCAGCCTACATGAACTTACGACGGATCGAAAATGCGATTCAAATACTGGCTAATCAACACACTCATCTGATTCCAATGGATTCCCAGACCCAAGCCAAGTTGATGGTTCTATTGGCTGAGGATGACTGGGACCAATTTACCATAAAGCTGAATCAAGACCGACGTGTGGTCAGTAATCATTTTGAAGAGCTATTTGCGGAACAGGCAGACCAAGTAATAGACAGTATTGAATGGCCGAGTGACTTGTCGCCTGCCGCCTCTGATGTTGTCGATAGCTGGGACCGTGGCTTCCATCTATATGGGGTATCAAATGAGATGCGTCATCGTCTCAAACCTTTAAATAATGCATTGGCTGAATACCTCGCTAATGCATCAGAAAGTGAGCGCGCTTTATTTGATGCCAGTGCAACAGTGTTGCGTATTCACGATTTTTTCCGATCGTTACCAGTAGGCGAGCAATATTTTCGGCTATTGGCTGAATATCCGGTTTTACTGGACAGTATCGTTCCGCCATTGCTTTTTTCGCCGCCAATGACCACGCTGCTAAAGCAGTCTCCGCACATTATCGATTGCTATATTGGAAACATGGGCATAGATCTGGATGATGGATTTGATAGCCACTATGTTTTGCAGGCCGAACAATATGAGACTCGATTGGAGCGGCTACGGCGTTTTGTTAACGAGCAGCTTTATCAGCTGTACCTGATGTTTCTCAAGGGAAAGCTAGCCGTGATTGATTTTCAAGGCGCTTTATCGGAGCTAGCGGAACACACGCTTGAGCTAGCACTACGTATTGTGGCCGACCATTTGGATTTGGAGGACGTACCGATAACAGTCCTCGGGATGGGTAAGGTTGCCTCAAAAAGAATGTCGCCATTGTCTGATTTAGATTTGATATTCATTTTTAGTCCCGAAACAACCGACCTAGCATTGGCCTCTAGATTTGTCGCGCGCTTGCAAACTGCAATATCCACGCCAATGAGAGAGGGCGTAGTGTATGAGTTGGATACGCGTTTACGCCCGTCCGGCCGTTCTGGGGCGCCCACGGTGAGTATTGACAGTTTTGCGGCGCATCAAATGAGTCGCGCCCATACCTGGGAACACATTGCACTGGTACCCAGTCGTGTAGTTGCTGGTGATAGGCGATTGGAAGCCAGAATTGATCAAATTAAACAACGAGTATTAAGCACACCTCGAAATATCGAGCAACTGCGGGGCGACGCAGCAAAGATGTGGCATCGCATAGCGCAACATCGCGTTAAGGAATTCGATTCAGAGTTGATGTTCTCAAAGCTCAGGCCGGGTGGTTTGATGCAATCTGAATATCTGGCTGCGTGTCTGATTTTGCGCAATCAGAATTCCATGCCAAGTTCTAATTTGGGCTCGCTGAAGTTTGACGATTTACTCCAAAACGCGGTTCAGGATACCGACTTGCATAACCTACCACGGATAATTCAATTTTGGTGCATTCAACAGTTATGGGAGCGATTGCTGGGTTTTACTGAACGACCATTGGAGGGATTGCCAAAAGCCTACTTTACAAGATTGCTGCAGCAATCCGGAGTTAACTCCCTAGCTGAACTATTGGCTAAAAAACAACGTTACGCCCAGCAGGTAATTACTGCCTGCAACACACTTTTTTCTGACTCTGACAATGCACCAATAGAAGTAGAAAGCTGGCTTGAGGCTAAGGTGGAGTGGCTAGAGGATTGAGCCGTTATACAAAACCCGGAACATCGCGGAATAGGGGGCGATAAGTAAACGAAATACCAAAGGCAGTAACACTGAGTTAATATCGACTAGCGCAAGTTAAACTAAGCACAGCTAAGATAAGCGACGATCCTTGAATGTTAAGCATACTAAAAGCAAAAGTATTATGAACAAGATATTGATTAGTGGGGCGGGTTCGGGTTTAGGTCGCGCATTAGCGCTACGCTACGCACGCGAGAGCGCCCAGGTTTGTGTGTCTGATATGAGTGAGGAGAGCGGCGCAGAGACAGTTCAACTGATTAAGGACGCAGGCGGCGAAGCCTTTTTTATGCTTTGCGACATTACCAAGCAATGGGATGTTGATAAGCTCTGTTTGCAGTTGACAGAACGTTGGGGTTCATTTGATTTACTGGTAAATAACGCCGGAGTAGCAACTGCTGGAATGCTAGAGTTTGAAAGTATGGAGCAATGGCAGCGGGTCTTGGATATTAATGTTTTGGGTCACGTGCGTATGACTAAGGCATTTCTGCCTTTGCTTAAGGCTAGTACGGCCCCAGATAAAAGCGTTATCAACATAGCCTCGCAGGCAGGGCTCACGCCGGCACCTGGGATGGGAAGCTATAGTGTCAGCAAGGCAGCAATGATCAGCTATTCCGAGACCGCCTATCTAGAACTGGCGCACGCCGGCATTCATGTGAGCGTTGTCTGCCCTGCATTTTTCAATACTAACTTGAATACGTCACTGCGCAGTGATCAGCCAGGCATGAATGAAACTGTTAGCAAATTAATTAAGAAGTCTGGCGTCACAGCAGATACGATTGCTGAGCAAATCTTCAATCATGTGGCGGATAGAAAGTTTATGCTAATCACCCATAAAGATGGGCGGTCTGCGCATAGACTGAAGCGTTTTCTGCCAATCGACCGATATTTAAAAATAATGAAAAACCGCACAAAGAAATTTATTAGATATGATGACTGAACAAATTCGAAAAGGTGAAGAACTCGACCTAGAAGGCTTAACTCCTTGGTTAGCAGATCAAATACCTGGCTTAAGCGGTGTTCCTCAGGTTGTTCAATATTCAGGAGGAGCGTCTAACTGGACCTATTGTTTGACTTATCCTGAACGCGAGGTGGTCTTGCGCCGAGCACCGGCAGGAACTAAAGCAAAGGGTGCTCATGACATGGGTCGCGAATATCGTTTACAGGCCGCTCTCAAGCCAGTCTACAATTATGTGCCGGAGATGTTGGCGTATTGCGAGGATGATTCGATCGTGGGTGCAGAGTTTTACGTGATGGATAAAGTACAGGGTCTTGTCCCACGCAAAAATTTACCGAAAGAGGTGTCCTTGAGTAGAGATCAAGCCCGTCTTCTTTGTACCAATATGCTCGACAGTCTAATCGAGTTGCACAATGTTGACTATCAAAATGCTGGGCTCGAGCACCTAGCCAAAGGTGCTGGCTATACGCAACGCCAAGTGCAAGGTTGGATAAAACGTTACCAGAATGCACGTACCTGGAATGTCCCGAGCGGCAAAGGTATCTCTGATTGGTTAAGCATGAATATGCCATCCAAGGAGACAATTTGTATTACCCACAACGACTTTCGATTGGATAATATGGTGTTAGATAGTAAGCAGCCAACGCAAGTCGTGGGTGTGCTGGACTGGGAGTTAGCGACTCTCGGAGATCCTTTGATGGATGTTGCTAACACATTGGTTTATTGGATTGAAGAGAGTGACGATTTTATAGCTCAATGGAGTCGTAAGCAGCCCAGCGATTTGCCCGGAATGTTGAGCCGTGACGAAATCATTGACTACTATATTGCTAAGACCGGGGTCGACATCAAAGACTTTACCTTTTATGAAGTCTTTGCTTCATTTAGGTTGTCTGGTATTGCACAGCAAATTTATTATCGCTACCACCACAAACAATCAAGTAACCCGGCCTTTAAAAATATCTGGATCATGGTGAACTATTTACACCATCGTTGTCGAAAGGCGATCAAATACGCCGGGCGTTAAACATTCGAGCTGTTTCTTGCGCCAATCAACTTTCTAAAACATTTATGCTCGGTAGCAACTACTGAAGTGGAGAGATAGCAGTGCCAACCATCTATTTAGTTCGTCACGGTCAAGCCTCTTTCGGTCAAGAAAATTATGACCAGCTGTCAGAGTTAGGCAAGCAACAAGCATCTCATTTAGGTGAGAATTGGCAAGCAAGGTTAACTGGTTTTGACGCAGTGGCTTTAGGCAGTATGCACCGGCATAGGCAAACCGCCGAGCTGTGTTTGGCTGGGATGGGGCAGAATTTAGACAGCGTAGATGCTGTTATTGATAGTGGCTGGAACGAGTACGATCACCAAAACATCTTAGCGCAACTACGTCCAGAGCTCGCCACTGCGGCCAGCACCGAAGCGTTTGTCGCGCAACAAGAAAATCCAAAGCAAGCCTTTGCACAGATATTTTCTGACGGTGTTAGGCGCTGGGTTGATGGTCAACATGATGATGACTATCTAGAGTCCTGGAGTCAATTTAAGCAGCGGATCCATAATTCTCTTAAGCAGCTTATTCAACAAAATAGTGATAAAAAGCACATTGCCGTGTTCACTTCGGGTGGGCCAATATCATTGATTAGCCAGCATCTATTAGGCGTACCAGAGCAAAATCTAATGCAAATGAACTGGACGCTAGTCAATTGCGGAGTCACCAAATTGGTCGCGACGGATTCAGCTATTTTTGTGTCAACCTTGAGTCAACACGTTCACTTTGAAGGCGCGTATAAGTCGATGATTACCTACCGGTAATTTGATTCAGGCTGAAATTATTCAGGCCTAGGCCCTTCGGTTCGAGCCATCATATAGATCAGGGCGTAACTTACCCAGACTCCGCAGGCCATAAAAAACAAAATCCCTCCATCCGTATTGCCTGCGGCGTCGACTACTCTATTAATTCCAAGAGGAGTAAACAGGTGAAAGAAAATAGCCCCAGAAATCACTAATAAACCCAATGCAGCGCCAAATTTAAGGGTTCCAGCAAACAATAATAATATGCTGGCAATTAATTCGGTGCTGCCAATCACCAATCCTCCGACTGACTCGACAATTGGAGCAATGAAAGACAAACCTACATTGTTCATCCATTGCGCGATGGTCGAGAAAATAATGTCTGTTTCTTCAGAGCCGTTGAATTTGAAAAATAGAGATTGGACAAATACAAAAATCACGTAGGTGATCAGTGCATAAAGCACGCCTTTTTTCGGTGTCGTTAGGCGTCTATCCTCGAGCTATGTTTGGATTGCTGGCTAAAGATCTATTGGCAAAGTGTACTGCGAATATCTTCTGTTGAGAAGTGATCGCAAAGCATGGTTTTCTATACTAAAGGTTCTTCTCCCCAGTTCGCGTCTTCAACCGCCACGAAATAGTCAGGATCTTCCATCACATTGGCTTCCACCATATCGCCAGCTTTGGTTAACAACTTTTTGCACTCTCGACTCAAATGAATAAGGTGCAGGGTGCGGCCGTTCTTCTTATAACGCATGGCGAGGGCATCGATGGCTTCCAGGCCGGAATGGTCACAGACGCGTGAATCAGCGAAATCGATAATCACATCTTTATTATCATCTTTCGGAGTGAACTGCTCTCCAAATGAGGCGGTTGAACCAAAAAACAAGGGCCCGTGGACGGTGTAGTAATGCGAGCCAAATCGGTTCTCACGCTTTTCCACGCGAACCTCTTTAGCATGATTCCATGCGAATACTAAGGCAGAGATTATCACCCCGACTACTACCGCGATCGCTAAGTCAGTAAACACGGTGACTGCTGAGACGGTAATCAAAACAAAGGCGTCTTGCTTGGGAATCCGTCGCATGATCCGAAAGCTACTCCATTCAAATGTGCCGATAACAACAATGAACATTACTCCAATTAAGGCAGCAATCGGGATTTGCTCGATCAAGGACGACGCGAATAAAATGAAAATCATCAAAGAGGCAGCAGCAGTAACCCCAGAGAGTCGCCCACGCCCGCCTGCATTCACATTAATCATGCTTTGCCCGATCATGGCACAACCACCCATTCCTCCGAAAAGGCCAGTGGCAGTGTTGGCCAAGCCCTGGCCGATACATTCTTTATTCCCATTGCCGCGTGTTTCTGTGATTTCGTCTATCAAGCGCAAGGTCAGTAGAGATTCAATCAAGCCGATCGCGGCTAGGATGAACGCGTAAGGAAATATAATCGACAGTGTCTCTAAATTAAATGGTACCAGTGGTAAGTGAAAGCTAGGCCAGCCACCTGCAATTGAAGCAACATCGCCGACCACCTTGGTGTCGATGTTTAAGCCAAATGCAGTCAGTGAAACCACCACAATGGCAACCAGCGACGAAGGCACTGCGCGCGTTAGCATAGGTAAAAATTTTATAATCGCCATGGTTATAAAAACTAAGCCCAGCATAATTGTGAGTTTATCGGGCGCCATCCAGGCAACATCAATAATACTATTCTCAAACAAAGTGCCTTGAGCCCAGCCCGGCTTACCTGATTCACCGAATTGACCTAATTGTGCTAGAAAAATAACAATCGCCAAACCGTTCACAAACCCTAGCATCACTGGATGCGGTACTAGCCGAATGAAACGAGCAATTCTTAATAATCCCGCGAGCATTTGCAAAACACCCATCAATACCACGGTTGCAAACAAGTACTCTACACCATGATCTGCTACTAAGCTGACCATCACGACAGCTAATGCGCCAGTCGCACCTGAGATCATTCCTGGTCGACCACCGGTTACGGCTGTTATAAAGCCCACCATCGCCGCAGCGTATAAGCCCACCAAAGGATCAACGCCGGCGATAAGAGCGAAAGCGACCGCTTCGGGCACCAGAGCAAGTGCAACCGTGAGACCAGATAGAAGGTCATTTTTAGCACTGCTACGGCTAGCGGCTGAATTTTCAAACATACGGAAATCCTAGATAAATAGTGAAACCAATCCTTGGGCAAGATTGGGTAATTAAAAAGTGGCCAATACACGTTAATGCCTGCTACCACTCACAAGGCTGGCGAATTCTATGTTTGCGGCAGCAATAACACAAGGTAAGACTGTTAAACAATGGCGATTTTGCTTACAATCCAGCAACTTGGGTAGGCCATTGAGCCAAGATTGGCGTCTAAATTGTAAAACATGCTCATTTTCGAGTAATTTAACCCAAAAGCCTTTTCTTTAAGGCGTTTAAGGGCTAAAATCGCGCGCCTTCAGAGGTGGTCTGACTTTTATTGGTGGCTATTCTTATTAATTGTGCAGTTTTGACAGTTAATGACGTGGTTCTGACAGCAGCTTGTGTCCTTGTGGCATGCTTATTGTTAGTCAGAGATCGGTGAGACAAGATAAATCGTTTGTTTGCGTTTGTGCAGGCGGATGTTTAATTAAAGTAATAAATTAGAGTAATAGATTATGGTAACAATTCGTTTAGCTCGTGGTGGCGCCAAAAAACGCCCGTTTTACGGCATTATGGTGGCGGATCAACGTCGCTCTCCACGTGGTCGATTTATCGAGCGTGTTGGTTTTTTCAATCCTCGCGCTACTGGCGGCGAAGAAAGTTTACGCATCGACACTGATCGCGTTGGATATTGGATCAGCAAAGGCGCGCAGCCTTCAGATCGAGTTGCTTCGCTTTTAAAGCAATTTGCTAAAGGCCCAGAAGCCCTAGCTGAAGAAACGGCTGTACGTGATGCTGCTAAAGAAGCAAAGAAATTGGCTGCTGATAAAGCCGAAGCTGATGCTGTAAAAGCTGCCGAAAAAGCCGAAGCCGAAGCAGCAAAAGCTGCCGCCGCTGAAGCACCAGTCGCGGAAGTTGCTGCAGAAGAAGGCGAAGAAAAACCTGCTGAGTAAGTCGGTTTTAGCTCCCTCAATAAGTTGCGATTGATTCGATGGAAGTAGAGCTTGGTAAAATTGTTGGTGTCTGGGGTGTTAAAGGGTGGATTAAGCTACATTCCTTCACCAGAAACCGAGTCGATATTGCTCAGTATAAAACCTGGTGGTTGCAACCAGCAAATCTTAAACGATCAGCTGGTGAAGCCGCTAAGGGTGTTGAAGAGCAATTCATTTCGGTCAAAGTGCTTAGTTGCAGAGAGCAAGGTAAGGGCGTCGTTGCACAGATAGAAGGTGTCAACGATCCGGATCAAGCGATTGCCCTGAATGGGCATAGTATTTGGGTCAAGCAAGCCGACTTGCCTGCCTTGCCTACTGGGCAATTTTACTGGCAGCAATTAATAGGTCTACGTGTCAGCAATACGATGTCACAGGACCTTGGCGTAATTGAATCGGTTTTGGAGACTGGCGCTAACGATGTGTTGGTGATAAAAGCAGCCGAAGGCAGTTTATTGGCTGAAGGCTCTAATATCCAAGCGGCTGAGGGCTCTAATCTTCAAGCCGCTGAGGGCTCTAATCTTCAAGCCGCTGAAGGCTCTAATCTTCAAGCCGCTGAAGGCTCTAAAGTAGCCCAAGTCGCTGAAATACTAGTGCCTTATGCTGATGAAATTATACAAGAGATCGATATTGAGCAGGGCACCATGATTGTTGACTGGGACCCTTCTTATTTAGATGAGTAAGTTCGATAACTAATACAGTGCTGCTTAATTAAGCAGTGCTAAAAATACAGAGATCAGGAACAATGGACATACACGTTATTTCTATTTTTCCGGACATGTTTAAGGCAGTTACCGAGCAGGGTGTCGTTGGAAGAGCGATTCAGCAAGACATATTGTCGCTCAGCATCTATAACCCAAGAGACTTTGCGAACAATAAACATCGTAAAGTCGATGACCGGCCCTTTGGTGGCGGCCCAGGCATGGTTATGATGCCCGGGCCATTAATTAAGGCTATCGGTGCGGCTAAGAGTGCTTCTTTAGAGAAAGACTCAGGTCCACCTAAAGTTGTGTACCTAAGCCCTCAGGGCTCGCGTTTTGATCATGCGAGGGCTCAACAAGTCGTTCAACAGCAATCGGTCATACTATTAGCTGGTCGTTATGAAGGCATTGATGAACGAGTGATCGAGCACTATGTTGACGAAGAGTGGTCAGTCGGCGACTTTGTATTATCCGGTGGCGAGCTGCCGGCAATGTTGGTTATTGATGCCGTTGCACGATTATTGCCCTTGAGTTTAGGCAATAGCGAATCGGCGCAACAAGACTCGTTTGCGCAAGGTCTTCTAGACTGCCCGCATTACACTCGGCCTGAATGTTTTGCGGGCGAATCGGTTCCATCGGTATTAATCGGTGGTGATCACAAAGCCATTCAACGATGGCGAATGCAGCAGTCTTTGGTACGTACTTGGTTGCGTCGCCCAGACTTGCTAGATAAGATTGACCTGACAGCTGAACAAGTTCAGCTGTTGGATGTTTTTAAGAAAAATTTATAAGCACGACACTTTGTATTTAAACAAGACGGTACTTCCTCTAGCCCAGAAAATTAATGAAGGCGACTAGATAGTATCGGCGGAGATTGAAATGACAACTATTATTGATGAAATTAACAACG
>JBLHMH010000004.1:0-46675 GCA_047621785.1 Polaribacter sp.
ACCAACTCGGGTGATAGAGTTACTCATGGACTCGCTCCTACCTCTTTGAGGTTTAGACTGGTTAGTTAACGCTCCAATCTTGGCACATTTCGATGCCGTATCAAATGGAGCGGGTCCATCCCATCAAATCTCTTAATAATATCTTTTAATTGTTTTCGCAGCTGTTTCTCATCTCTCAACCGTCTGCTTATATCTGAAATAGCGCTCGATACACCGCCATAATGCTGAAGCCAGAAATACTCTGCTATATCACTCAAGCGATAGTCGCCTAAGCGCTGGCCGACATATATAGCAACTTTCCTCGGAGTATTACTAGCGAATGCGGCCCAGGCATTTAACCGATAAAAAGCCCGGCCATGGTCGCCGACAACATGGTTACTAAAGTTCCACCCAACATCGATTTAAACCCAGTACGGGCGATATCGTCTTTACGCTCTGGAACCAAAGCGCTAATCCCGCCTACTTGAATGCCAATAGCGACTAAGCCGCTAAAGCCGCAAAGTGCGAAGGTGGCTACTGCTCGTGATTTTTCAGACAGGGTGTCGGAGATTGTGATCAGCTCGTTGTAGGCCAAGAATTCACCTAGGAATATCTTGGTCCCAAGTAGGTTTCCTACTTGCATGCTTTCCTCCCAACTCGCGCCGATTAAAAAAGCCAAAGGCGCGAACAACCAGCCCAAAATACGTTGCAAGGTTAGTGGGGCATCTGCAACGTTCGGTACCAAGCCGAGAATCATGTTGATCAGCGTTGCAATGCAGATAAACGCAATAAGCATGGCAATAACATTGGCCGCAAGAATAAGCCCTTCGGTGGCGCCGCGGGTCATTGCTTGAAATATATTCACGTCCTGCGATTTCATGTGCAGGGTATTGTTGCTGATGGTTTTTGGGATCTCAGTTTCGGGCAGTAGTATTTTTGCCACCATCAGCGAGGCTGGCGCTGACATGATTGATGCGGTTATTAAATAGTCTGGATCTATGCCCATTCCGACATAGACGGCTAACATACCGCCGCTGATGGTGGCCATGCCGCCGACCATCATCGCCATGATTTCAGAGCGAGTCATGGTTGGGATATACGGCTTTATCATAAGTGGTGCTTCGGTGTTGCCAATAAAAACGTTGGCACAGGCAGCTACCGATTCTGCACCGGAGACTGGCAGAACAAGGTTAATCAACTTAGCCATGCCTCTTACTAAGACTTGAATGATGCCAAGGTGGAATAGCAAGGCCATTAAGGTTGATAGAAATATAATGGTCGGCGGAATGGTGAACGCGACAAAGTGCTCTTGGTAGCCACTGCCAAAGACAAATTCTGCGCCGGTACTGGAAATTTGCACAACCGCGGTAACACCGGCACTAATTTTTTGCAGAACCAGCCGACCGACGCCATTGCCCAGAATAAGAAATGCCAATGAAAATTGAATTCCAAGACCGATGAATACCGGCCGCCATTTAATATTCTTACGGTCTGATGAGAGCAACCAACACAATAGCAACAATAGGCTAATACCGATTACGGCTCTTATAATATCAATCATTTAATGTCCTAGTTTGACGCGTTTATGACCTTACTACCAACGGTCTCTTGCCGACATACCACCATCAACAATGAGGTTAGTGCCGTTGATCCATTTTGCTGCAGGTGATAACAAAAAGCAGATTGCCTTCGCCACATCTTGGGCTGCTCCTAAGGTTTGCAGCGGACATCGGCTTGTCCAACGGGCGTAGCCATCGGGCCAGTCTTGTTCAAGCCCGGGTCTATTAATAAGCCCAGGAGATACCGAGTTAACCCGAATCTGTTGGCCTGCCATTTCGCCAGCAACCGCCTTAGTTAGCATTAACAGACCAGCCTTACTCGCCGCGTAGTGGCTATGCCCGTGTGCTGGATCTATTCCCTCAATAGAGGCAACGTTAACGATTGCTCGATCACCTATATTTTCGCTAAGGTCACAAAATTGATGTATTAAAGAAAAAACCGCGTCTTGATTGACGGTCATCATCTTGCGCCAATCGTCTAAGCTCATTTCTGCAAAGCTTTGCACGTCCTGTCGAGCCGCCATATTAACCAGCATATTTGGGTAGCCGCGGGTATCTTTCATGCTCGTGAAAAGATCAGCGATCGAATCAGCATGGCTTAGATCTGCCTTTAAACAATGACCCTCTCCACCCGCATCGCGAATTTCACTGAGTACGGCTTGTGCTTTTTGTTCTGAACGATGGTAATGCAAAAAAACAAATGCGCCAGCGGCCGCTAGCATTTTGGCAGTGGTGGCGCCAATGCCCCCACTTGCACCGGTAATTAGTACGCTGGCATGGGCTAGAGAGAAAGAATCTGAATACGCTGCGCTGGTCATTTATTTAAATCCTTTTTTGGCCAAGATCAATTCGTTCAATGATAGTTGGCAGGACTTGGGTAATTTTCTGTGCCGATATGGCTGCGTTCTGCATTACCTCCTCAATAGAGTCCGGCTGCTGATCCTCACCCCCAGTCGCACTATTGGTAATCGCGGCTAGGGCTAATACATGCATCCCGCTATGCACTGCGGCAATGGTTTCCATTACTAAAGACATGCCAATCGCGTCGGCTCCGGCCAAGCGGAAGAAGCGTCGCTCTGCCGAGGTCTCTAGCTCAGGCCCAAACACGCCCGCATAGATTCCTTCGCGCAAAGCGATCGATTTTTGTTTAAAAACAGCCTCAGCAATTGCGTATAAAGAACGGTTATAGGCTTGGCTCATATCCGGAAAACGCAGGCCAATTGAATCATCGTTATCGCCGATTAGGGGGCTAGCGCCGGTAAAGTTAATGTGGTCATTCACAAGCATGACGTCGCCTGGACAAAACTCAGGATTCAATGCCCCAACGGCATTGGTCATGATGATGTGCTTGGCACCCATTTTACCTGCCAAGCGCACTGGCATTGCGGCTTGCTGAGCCGTCCAGCCTTCATACATATGCAAGCGACCTTCAAAAACAAGCAGGTTTTTGCCCTGATGCCGCGCAATATGAAGGCAGCCTTTATGTCCAGGCGCGGTGCTATGCGGGAAGCCTTCGAGTTGTTGGTAGTTGATCGACTGGAGAATTTCGAAACAATCCAATAACTGGTTTAAGCCACTGCCCAAGATAATAGCGATATCTGCTGGGTAAGCATCGGGTACTAATTTCTGAAGAGAAGCGAAAGAACTGTCTATCGAGGTCATGGTTACTATTTAATCGTGGGTTTTAAGTATGGATTGAACTTTGTAATTCTATAGTGGAATCACAATTGAGGTATATAATATGCCAGAACCCGCGATTTAATGACAAAATTCATCCTATGACTAAAGATGTAAACAATAGCGCAGACGAACTCTCTATTTTGATACCCGCCTTTTTAAATTTAGGCGCTCTAGCTTCGAGCGGCTCAGGCAAGCCCCAAACCAACATTCCTGAACGGTATTTCGGAGAGCGTCTATATGCGGGCGAATACATTAATGATGAGACAATTCCAGACTTTTCCTTAGCTCGTTGTCGAGTTGAGCCAGGGGTAACGACACAGCTACATAGTCTGTCTGTAGATGAGTGGTATGTGATTGAAAGTGGCGAAGGTCGGATGCAACTGGACTCACAAGAGAAAGATCTTAGCGCGGGTGCAATTGTACAAATACCACGAGGTGTTAATCAGCGGATTTACAACAGCGGTTTACAGGACTTGATCTTTTTCTGTGTTTGTACGCCTCGGTTTACCCCAGAAACGTATTCTACTGACGAATAAGTCGAATACGAAGTGTTAAGCCACTCACCAAAAATACATTAGAAATCATTCCTAAGGAAAAATATTATGTTAGTAAACGGTAAACACTATAGAACAATTTGGCCTGATGAGAGCGGCACAACGGTCACAATTATTGATCAAACCAAACTTCCTTATAGTTTTGAGTTTGCCACCCTCAAAACCTTAAACGATGCCTGCTATGCGATCTCTAGTATGCAGGTGCGCGGTGCTCCATTGATTGGCGCCACTGCTGGCTATGGATTTGCCTTAGCTTGCCAGGTTTCCAGTAGCGATGACGCTTTGCTGGCCGCTAAGGAGCAGCTGATTGCTGCCAGACCGACGGCAGTCAATTTAGCTTGGGCGGCAAATCGTTTATATGATCATGTAATGCCGTTTGAGCACGATCAGCGAACCGCAGCGGCCTATGCTTGTGCCGCGAAAATCTGCGATGAAGATGTCAAAGTATGCGAGTCAATCGGTGATTATGGTTTAACCTTGATCGAAGACATTGCGCGGTCAAAAACCGGCCCAGTGAATATCCTTACCCACTGTAATGCGGGTTGGTTAGCGACCGTCGATTGGGGTACCGCATTAGCGCCGATATATAAAGCGCACCAAGCGGGGCTTGATGTTCATGTATGGGTAGATGAAACTCGGCCTCGCAATCAAGGTGCTTTTCTAACCGCATGGGAATTGGCTTCGCATAATATTCCGCACACAGTGATTACCGACAACGCAGGCGGTCATCTAATGCAACATAAACTGGTGGATTTGTGTTTGGTCGGAACCGATAGAACCACTGCTTCGGGCGATGTGTGCAATAAAATTGGAACCTACTTAAAAGCGCTTGCAGCGAGGGCTAACGATGTGCCCTTTTATGTTTGCCTGCCTTCTTCGACCGTGGACTGGGAAATTAGCGATGGAATCAAGCAAATACCGATCGAACAACGCTCAGATGATGAAATAAGAATAATGCAGGGCATGACAAGCAGTGGTCAGATCGCTAGAATAGAGCTGTTTCCCGCTGTGAGTCCAGTTCGCAACGATGCTTTTGATATTACGCCGGCTGAACTTGTAAGTGGATTGATTACCGAACGCGGGATTGCAGAGGCAAGTAGGGAAGGCTTGAGAGAACTTTTCCCAGAGCTTGCGCGCAATGTTGCTTAACAAATAGTTAACAACAGACCAAGAAGTGCCAGGCTTTGATTTGACAAAGCTTGAATTAAACAAAATGAGGTGATGATGTGAAGAAGATTAACAAGAGAATCGAGAGTCCGTATGCAGTGCCTAAAAATATGGCGACCAAAATAAGTACGCTGACCATTGCCCTGCTGGCTCTAGGTAGTCCGGCACTCAGCCAAGCCCAAAACACAACGGCCCTAGAAGAGATCATTGTTACAGCGCAAAAGCGAGAGCAGTCCTTACAGGAAATCCCCGCGGCTGTTTCAGCTATTTCAACAGAACAAATTCAGGATTTCTTAGGCGCAGGTGAAAATATTCGCGCCCTTGCAGGGCGAGTACCTAGCCTGCAAATTGAATCCTCAAATGGTCGTCAATCTCCGCGATTTTTTATACGCGGTCTTGGCAACATAGATTTTGATGTCAACGCAACCCAACCAGTTTCGCTGATCTACGACGAAGTGAGTCTAGAGAACTCTGTACTTAAAAGCATACCTCTATTTGATATTGAGCGGGTAGAAGTACTAAAAGGCCCACAGGGAACATTATTTGGTCGCAGTACCACTGCTGGTGTGGTTAAAGTAGACTCGGTTAAACCATCACAAGAAGCAAGCGGTTACGTTAAGGGTGGTTATGGCAGTCGTGAAACGATTAGCTTAGAAGGTGCCTATGGCGCTGCCGTCTCTGATACGGTTTCAGTTCGCGGCGCGTTCAAATATCTTGATCGCGGCAAATGGTTAGACAATACCTTTAATGGCGCAGGCGATGATGCTGGTGCATTTGATGAGTTTGCTTATCGTGTGCAAGTACTTGCTGAACCGAGCGACACCTTTTCTGCATTGTTTAACGTTCACGGCTTTAAACAAGATGGCGACCAACCACAAATTTTCTATGCCAATGCGTTTACCCCAGGCGTTGAAGGACTGCGGCCAGGGTTTGACGAAGAGCGTTTTTCACATGACCAACAAGTATCAGGCTTTGAGTTAAATCAATTTGGCGCCAGCGCTAAGCTGGAGTTCGCTCTTGGTGAAGCCACATTGACTACGCTTACATCGTACGACACTCTAGATAGCTTCTCCCAAGCCGACGTTGATGGTGGTGTTCAAGGTGGGCCAGGAGCCATTGGTCAATTAGGTGGGCAAGCATTCTTTAGCGTTTCTTCGGGCGACGGTCTATCCGATCACGATCAATTCACCCAAGAGGTTCGCCTTTCTGGTAATACCGATAAGCTTTTCTATCAGGTGGGTGTCTACTACTTTGATGAATCAATCACCGTAGACAGTGCTGATTTTGCCAACGATGGTAGCCGCACTCAACTAACCCAAGCAGTACAAGACACAACGTCTTCAGCTATTTTTGGACAAATTGAGTTTGACCTAAATGATAAAACGTCATTAACCGCAGGTCTGCGATATACCGATGATGATAAAGATTTAGTCGTGGTACCAGGCCCCGGATCGTTTGCACCGGCTGCGACAATTGATGCCAGTGATGACTATTTCAGTTATGAACTCGCGATTAATTATGAAATGAGCGACGATTGGTCGATTTATTCACGTCTTGCAACCGCGTCGCGTGGTCCTGTAACGCTAGGTCGCTTTGGTTTTACTAGCCAAGCAGATACCGAAGAGATCACCTCATTTGAAGTAGGCTTTAAAGCCGACTTATTAGATGGACGCGCTCGTTGGAACTCAGCTGTTTATACCTACACAATTGACGACCAACAGCTTACTGCTACGGGTGGCACAGGTAATACTAACGAATTGCTGAACGCTGAAAAAGTTGATGGTTTTGGTTTTGAAAGTGAATTTGAAATTCTGTTAACTGACAGCTTACGCTTTGCTGCAAATCTAAGTTACAACGATACTGAGATTAAAGACCCAAGTCTGAATACTGAGCTTTGTTCAGCCACGCCTTTGTGTACGCCGCTTGACCCGATAGTGGATACTTTTCCAGGCTTTTTCGGAACCGTTAATCTGGTGTCGGTCGACGGAAATCCATTACCACGGTCTCCTGAGTGGTTGATGAACTTTTCATTGAACTACGATCATGAGTTAGAGTCTGGCAAAATCTATGCCAATACAGATTGGAACTACCGTAGTGACTCAAATATTTTCCTATATGAGTCGGTAGAATTTGTGGCCCAAAGTCGTTGGATCGGTGGCGTACGAATTGGTTATAAAAATGCAGATGAATCGCTTGATCTTGCGTTCGTTGGACGTAACGTCACTGACGAAATCGTTGCAGACGGAGCACTTGATTTTCTAAACCTAACAGCGTTCGTTAATGAGCCACGTTACTTGGGTGTAGAATTGTCTAAAAGATTCTAAGCTCACACTGACCAAAGACCGTGCTAGACATTCTCTAGCACGGTCTTTTTTATTAAACTACGCGCTCTCCCATAATATGAGTAGCGCCCACGGTTCGGTCATCACCAATGATGCTCAATACAAATAATCGTTCTTCTAAGGAGTTACAGCGTGATATTCGCAAACGACTTAGCTCGGTAGCCCGATAATCCAAAAAATTAAAGTCTGCTTCGCAACCGACCGTAAAGTTGCCAATCGTGCTTTCCAAATCGAGGCTGCGAGCCCCTCCTAGGGTGGCTAAATAAAATGAACTTAAGGCCTGCAACGGGTTACCACGCAGTTGTTGTGTTTTGTAGCTATCGCACATGGTTTTCAGTAGTGACAGGCTTGTACCTGCTCCGACATCCGTGCCTAAGCCAACATTAACCCCTCGCTGTCGGGCTTGGCTTAAGTTAAATAGGCCACTGCCTAAGAACAAATTGGAGCTTGGGCAAAAGGCAAGCGACGAGCCAGTTTCGCTAAGGCGGTCACACTCATGGTCGTGTAAATGTACGCCATGTGCAAACACACTGCGTCGCCCAAGTAATTTGTGCTTATCGTATACATCTAGGTAATTTTTGGAATCTGGGAATAAGTCTTGTACCCATTCAATTTCTTGTTCGTTTTCAGACAAGTGGGTCTGTAGGTAGACACCGGGATACTCCTTAATTAAGCGCCCTGCTGTGGCTAACTGGGCGTCACTGCTGGTAGGCGCGAAGCGTGGAGTGACCGCATATTGCAGTCGCCCACGACCATGCCATTTTTCAATTAGATCCTTACTCTGCTGGTAGCCGCTGTGTGGTGTGTCTAGTAACTCTTTGGGAGCGTTTCGGTCCATCAAAACCTTCCCACAGATCATCCGTAGTTTTCTACTTAGCGCCGCATCAAAAAACGCTTCGACGGATTCAGGGTGGCTAGTTGCAAACACCAATGCCGTGGTCGTGCCATTGCGTTGTAATTCGTTGAGGAAAAATTCCGCAACTTTTTTTGCGTAGGCATAATCCGAAAACTGCGCTTCACTGGGAAAGGTGTAGCGCTCTAACCAGCTCAAAAGTTGCTCGCCAAATGAGGCGATCATTTCGATTTGTGGGTAATGCACATGAGTATCGATGAAGCCGGGCGTAATCAGCCCATTTTGATAGTGAACCAACTTGACGTCATCGCCAATATCGTTGGCAAGGTCCGTGTAATGGCCTAGTTTTACAACCAAGCCATTTTCAATGAGCAGTATGCCATCATCAAAATGTTCATAGCATTGTCGCGCTTTGCTGCCTAAGCAGTCACTGGGATCATCGAGAAAGTGCAGTATTTCGCCACGATAGGCTTTGCGATCACTCATGTTTGAATACCAATACCAGATGTTGGATAGCAACGCCGTCTAATTTAAATTGCTCACTAGCGTGCCATTGAATATTGAGCTTTATCTTATCACAGGCTTGAGTTAACTCGCTGGTGTGTGAATGGTTTGTGGCATTACTTGCTTGCGCACTTTAATTTCAAACCGCCATTGGTATAAATCAACCAAGCTGCAACATCAACTTTTCAGGGCCTCTAACCGAAAGGCCCCATTTATACGTCACACTTTGATCAGCCAGTTCGATATTCTGGAATCGCGATAAGAGAGATGAAAATATAAGCTTCATATTAAGCCTTGCGAGGTGATTGCCCAGACAAAGATGCACGCCGCGGCCAAATGCCAGATGACGATTCGGACGTCTGGAAATGTCAAATTTATTAGGCTTATCAAACGCCGCAGGATCTCGATTGGCCGCGCCGTATAACAATCCAAAGGTAGTGCCTGCTGGATAGCTCTGCCCTCTTATAGTGACGTCTTGTATGGCATGTCTGTGAAAAAAAGGCAGAGGTGACTCAAAGCGAAACATCTCCTGAATAGCGCTCAGCATCAATGAGTTATCAGACCTTAGCGCTGACATGGCCTCAGGGTGTTGAATTAATGTGTGCATGCCGCTGCCGAGCACGTCAATGGTAGAGCCATGCCCAGCCATGAGGATTAACATGCACGTAGATATAAACTCATCCTCGGCGTAACAGCCTTGTGTTTCATCTGCAATCATTTTCGAAATCAAATCGTCACGAGGAACGGCCTTGCGAGATTGTTTAAGAGACGTCAAATAATCGTAAAACTGATGTGTAGCAGTCTCGGCAATAATTTTTTTCTGATCACTTCGGTCTACGTCAAAGAATTGTACGATTTGCTCAGACCACAAGCGCAGTTGCGGTGCATCTGCCTCGGGCACCCCTAATAACTTACCGATAACTAGACCTGGTATGTGCGCAGCAAAGTCTTCGATAAAATCAATTGTCTGCTTAGCTTCGCAGGCGTCTAAGAGATCATCAATTAGGCATTGAATGTCCGTTTCGAGAGTGGCTAGTGAGCGACCTGTGAACGCGCCGAACACCAGCTTGCGAAGTCGTTGGTGAGTCACTCCATCGCTATCCAGTAAGCTGAATTGCACGAAGCGTTCATGGTGTGGCATATCATGCCAATTGGCCTTGCGTTGTAGTTCACTTAATTGCGCGGGCGAGCGATGACCGACCAGCGAACGAACCATGTTCGGGTTTAGTGCGACCTCAGATACGTCGCTGAACCGAGACAGCAACAACATATCAAGGTCTGCGTAGTAATAGGGCTCTTGTATGGCCCGTAATGCCGTATAAACAGAATAAGGATCCTGTGCAAATACGCTGGACAGTGGGTTCAGGACTAGAGTGATTTTAGCGTCCCCCTTTCTTAAACTTAGCTTCGAAAGCGGCGAGTTTGCGTTCGAATTTGACTTGAGTCTGCAGCTTTGGATTGTTCGATAGCAATAGTTGCTGTTCTGAACTTAGTTTGCCGTCAACAAAATCGTAGCGTTTAAACGATGCAATAGGCTTAGAGAAGTCACCTGCTTTAAATAAGCTGTTGCCGTCTAGAAAGGAATATTCCAGGCTATTGCGAGCTAGTTCAAGTACCTCAGCGTAAGACAAATTATAACGCTCGACGGCCTTAACAAATTCAAGCGTCAGTGGGCTGCGGCTGACTCCTTCATCGTCGGTATTTAAACTCATCGGGACTTTGTATTTTCGATACAAATTAAATGGATGATCACGCCCTTGTATATCTAATATTGCTTCATTACTGGTCAGGCATATTTCAACCAAGGTTTTGTTGCTGGCCATCTGGGTCAGTAAATCAGCCGCGTTCTCTTCCCAAGCGATTGAGACACCATGACCAATTCGACGACTATGACCAAGGTCGATCGACTTGCGTATTCGATCTTTCATTACATCTAGTGTGGCGTCTTCTAAGTTCAGCTCGCCGGCGTGTAGGGACAAATTCGGTTGGTCCATCTTTTGCCATAGAAAGTCGATGATTTTCATCTGATTGTCAAAATCATCTATCGCGGCAGGCAGGTCTTCGGGAACAACTAAGGTCAAAGAAACAACTCGGTCATCTGCATTAACGGCTGCAAGATTACTGGCGGTAGCGATGAAGAAGTCACGCAAGGCTATCACTCGAATAATATAGCCAATGTAGCGTACGCTAGCGCTGTTTGGCTGGTTTTGAACACCCATAAAGCCTTCGTTCTCCCAGCCATCGATTCTTTTTTTAATGGAGGTTTTGACGTTTTCTTCGCGGATAAGATCAGCGATCTGTGTATACGCGCCTTCGAGGTCATTGATATCAAAGTTAACTAAAGCGGCATTAAACTTGTCTTGAACGTCAGCCGGTACAACCGGAGCAATCAACTCTAAATGTTGGATGTTTTGTGCATTCGCTTGGCGTACTGAATTACGCAACATAGTTCCTTCAGAAATTTGACTCGAAGCGATGCGCCCGAACACGCCAAAAAACTGATCGCGTCCTGAGCCCGAAACCTGTTTCCATGCACGTATGCTAAACGCTTCGCGAAAAGCACGGAAATGGTCAGAATTTTGCTTCAGTGAATCAAGGCTTATGACGGAATCGCTTAGATCTGCTGTGGTAAATGCATTTGTTACAAGGTCGTAGTTCAGGCCTTTTTGGGTAGCAGAATGCAGCGCATGTTCGCTGAATACCGAGCCATCTAGATGATTGTGCAAATCTGCACCCTTAGGAAACCCTTGTAAAAAATGCACCAGTTCGGGTCTTGAACCCTTAGCTTCTTCAAAGGCTTGTGCGGTCAAATCTAGCGACGATCGAGATTGGGCTGTGCCGGTTGCAAACAAAAGGCTGCTGATTAAAATGGCAGCAAGGTTTAGAGCTTTCTTTGAAAAAAGGTTCTTTTGATCAGCAAAAAGGGTCATGATTTTTAACCTGGCTTGGCGTTATGGTGGATTCTCATTGTAGGGAATGTTATGCGCCTTGAGCAAATTAATTCGACCGATCTTGACGAATGGTCATCCAAGTACAATACTCGACGCAATCGCTTGGGGGAAAATAGCCAACCTTCACTGGAATCAGCTAAATAATCAGATCCAATCTGAACAATATAAACAAAACGAGGATAATTAAGTGATCGCTATTGTTGGAATAATTGCACTATTGGGTATCGCTTTTTTATTTTCGGAGAGCCGTAAATCCGTTCAAATAGACGGGGTTGTAAAAACGCTTTTATTGCAAATAGCGATAGCGGTTTTTGCACTTGTCACGCCCATCGGTGCGGGAGTGCTGAACGTACTCAAGCAGGGTGTTGAAAAAGGCATTGGATACGGTAATGTTGGAATCGAGTATATTTTTGGTTCTCTGGCGCTACCCGAAAATGGATTTGTGTTGGCGTTTCAGGTGTTTCCTATCATTATCTTTATCGCCTCGGTGTTCAGTGTTTTGTTTCATCTGAGAATTATGGATGTGGTGATTAAAGTTCTTGGTGGGGGTATCCGCTTTATCACTGGCGCGTCACGCTTGGAATCAACCTGCGCGGCAGCGAATATATTTATCGGTATGACCGAAGCACCTTTAGTGATTTTGCCTTATCTAAAAAGAATCTCACGATCTCAATTATTCATCGTGATGGCCGTTGGTCTGTCCAGTGTGGCTGGCACCGTATTGGTCGCATTTGCCTCACTAGGAATTCGCATCGATCTACTATTGACCGCAGCGTTCATGGCCGCGCCGGCTGGCTTACTGATCGGGCGCATACTGGTTCCCGAAACTGGTACTCCTTTTGATATTGGCGAAAGTGAAGAGTCTAAAGCAGAGTTGGACGCGAGCCGTGCTAGCAGCGTGATCGAAGCAGCTTCGAATGGAGCCATGATTGGCATGCAAGTGTTCTTGAATGTCCTAGCTGTGTTACTAGCGTTCGTTGCATTGATTGCATTGCTGAATGGGATTCTGGGCGGCGTAGGTGCTTGGTTTGGTTTTCCACAGTTGTCGATGGAGCTGATTTTAGGTTATCTTTTTTCGCCCATTTCTTTTCTCATTGGCATTCCATGGGAAGAGGCACAGCGCGCGGGCGCTTTACTCGGTCAAAAATTAATTCTCAATGAGTTTGTTGCCTATGCTAACTTTGCACCAAACATGGATACCTTTAGTGCTCATGGGCAGATAGTGATCACCATTGCGCTTTGTGGTTTTGCAAATTTTGGTGGGGTGGGTATTCTAGTAGCGGGGCTTTCAGCGGTTGTCCCAGAACGTAAAAGTGAAATTTCCAGCTTGGGCATTAAAGCGGTATTGGCAGGCACCTTAGCTAATTTCATGAGCGCCTCTATCGTTAGTATCATCTATACCTTTTTACCAGTGACCTGAGATAGGTAAAACATTATGTCTACATATAATCGCGTTCCTGAACTAAGCCTGGTTGAATATCGAGCATCGGATAGCAAAGCAGAATTTTGTGAACGTCTATTCGATGGGCTCAAATATTATGGCTTTATCATTCTTAAAGACCATGGAATTTCGGAGAGCTTGTTAAACAGGGCTTACGATTTAACTGCGCAGTTTTTCGCACAAACCGCAGAACAAAAAGCAAACTATTGCGATCCAGAGGCTTTCTTCCAACGTGGTTATGTACCTTTCGGTAAAGAGCATGCCAAGGGTAATATTTATCCTGATCTAAAAGAAATGTGGCATCAGGGCCGTCAAGTATCGGCTAAACACCCTCAAGCCTCAGCTTACCCAAAGAATATTTCGCCGAATTATCCAGAAGGATTTCACTCGGCTTTAAGTGACTTATATACAGCTCTAGATGATGCTGGTCAGTTGGTTTTGGAAGCCCTAACAGTAGGTTTAGAACTGCAAACAAACTATTTTGAAGAATTAGCCAGTGGCGGTAATTCACTTCTACGTTGTTTGCATTATCCGCCCCTGGCTGAAGGAGTAGATCCAAATTGCGTACGCGCCGCGGCGCATGAGGATATTAATCTCATCACTTTATTAGTCGCAGCCTCGTCATCCGGCCTTGAGTTATTAGATCGAGATAATAATTGGTTGGCGGTCAACGGTAGTAAAAATTCAATTATTGTTGATGCCGGCGATATGTTGGCTAGAATCACCAACAATGTAATACCTGCGACTACGCATCGTGTGGTCAACCCTCAGGGGGCTAACTTGGCTCGTTACTCAATGCCTTATTTTTTGCATCCTAAGTCAGATGCGCTACTGTCTTGCATCGACGTTTGCAGAGACGGGTTAGAGGCGGTCGATATCCGAGCGGATGACTTCTTAAAAAAGCGCTTACAAGAAATTGGTGTAAAGTAATGGTTTGGCTGCTCAGTCATTGATTCGCTTAAGCAATTGCTTGTCAACCCAAAACCCGTAATAGGCGCTTTCTAAGTGTTACGTTGGGGAATACTGGGGACTGGGTTTATATCCCATACCGTTATTCAAGCGATTGCGCTGAGTGACGACTCGCGGGTGGTGGCAATTGCTGGGCGTAACCCTCAATCCTTGCGCGAATTTAAGGATAAATACGCGATACCACAAAGTTTTGTGGACCCCGTTAAGCTAATCGAAGATCCGCAGGTCGATGTTGTCTATATTGCTTTGCCCAATCATGTTCATCATACGATGACCAAGATAGCGGCAGAAAACGGTAAGGCTGTTTTATGCGAAAAGTCAATGACCACGACGATGAGCCAAGCGATTGAATTACTAGACAGTGTTGAGCAAAATCAGACCTTCTTTGTAGAAGGCTTAATGTACTTAGCGCACCCGCTGTACCAACGATTTAGTGCGTTGATCAAAGACGGTCGCTTAGGGAAATTAAAATCGATTAACGCTTCTTACTGCGCCGATATCTGGGACGTCGTCAACCCTGCAAGCAAAGGTACTCTGTTTAACTTAGGCTGCTATCCAGCTTCTTTGTTGCATCTTATCGTTCAAGCCATGTGTGGCGACAATGCCTTTAGCAGTAGACAGTTAGTAGGCTTAGGCAAATTTTCAGAAAAAGATGGCAACATCTGCGACGCATCCGCCAGTGTGCAATTTGATAATGGTGTTATGGCAAACATTTATTCAAGTGATGGTTACGGAATGACCCATACGTGCACTATTGCCGGAGAGCATGGCGTTTTAGAGTTTATAAGCAATCCGTGGTTACCCGTGGCAGGGCGAAATCACATTCAATGGCGAGGCTATGACGGCAGCACAGAAAATATTATTGTGGATGATAAACACGATGCGTTTTACTACCAAGTTAAAATGATAGAAACGGCCATCGCTAACAATAAACTAGAAGCCTCGCGGCCCTCACCAAGGCTGGCTGACTCTCTGCAGATAATGCAGTTCTTAAGCGACTGGGAACAGTCGATACTTGCGCTGCGTTAAATTTTGAACGATAGACAAAGCCGCTCTAAGGCGGCTTTCCAGCGAGCATCTAAAGGCACACTAAGTGCGATTCGCTACTGTCCAGACGTATCTAGGGGAGCTCAAGACATTGGCAACAACAACCGGTTCCTGTCCTTTCGCATCTTCGCGATGCCTTACTGTTGAAAGGAATGTTGCCGCGTCTAATAAGGCCATACCTCACCCAGTTGGATGACATTCCAAATCATTTGAGAAGCAACAAGGAAGTGGGCCGTGTGTAGTTTCGATTTCACTCGGATGTTTAAAGCTGTTGTTAAATCATGACCTAAATCCTGTTTAACGTTAACATGTGTTTATTCCAATTAGCATAGGCATAAAAATCATCATGACGTTCACTTCTCTTCGAATCCCTGTTGTTATCACTGTTGCATTGTTCACACTCGCCGGATGTGAGTCTTCAACGGCGCCGACCGATACATCCCCTGCTAGCCAGAGTGCAATAAGCGCCGAACCAACAATAAGCCAAGACCTAAAGCTTGGCATTTTCTTGCAAGAAATTTTTGATCGAGAAGTGGCACAAGACCCTGAGACTCAAACCTATCTTGGTCTAAAGACAGCAGATCAAGATAAATGGTTTGATCGCTCCGACGCTGCTGACCAAGCCAATGTCGAAGAAGCTAAAGCCGATTTACAGCGCTTGGTGTCCTTCGACCGATCGGTTCTCTCTGAAGATAGCCGCACTAGTTATGATTTGATGAAGTATCAACTGGAAGAAACTATTGATGCTGCACCCTATCGTCGGCATTCCTACGTCGTTGACCAGTTTAGAGGCCAAGTGACCAATAAGTTAAGCTTGTTACTAAATGCGCACAAAATTGACAACGTTCAAGACGCGAAAGACTATATTGCGCGAGTTGTTGGGCTTGAAAATGTGTACGCGGTCATGACTAAACAGCTGGTCGACAGGGCTGAATTCGGTGTCATTACGCCCGCCTTTGCGTATCAGGACATGATTAATGATATTAGTGGTTTGGGCACAGGCGCGCCGATTGATGAGTCCGGTACCAATCACGCATTATTGGACGACTTCAGCAATAAAATCAGTGCTTTAGAGCTCGGTGAGCAAACCAAATCGGACTTAATGGCCAGTGTTAGTGACGCTATTAGTGGGCCATTTAAATCAGCAATCGACAACTTGCTTGAAGAAATAGTGAGGCAGTCTGCTCTGGCTGAGGGCAATAAGGGTGTTTGGGCTCTGCCGGACGGCGAGGCGTTTTATAATGCTCAAATCAAACAAAACACCACCCTAGATCTATCGGCAAACCAAGTTCACCAGCTAGGCCTTGACGATGTTGCGCGAATTCACCAAGAGATGCGCGCCATTATGCAAACGCTAGGCTTTGAGGCTAGTCTGCAAGACTTCTTTGTTTTTGCACGTACAGACCCTAGCAACTTTTATGAGAATAGCGAAGCCGGACGTGAACAATTTTTAGATGACGCACGTACCCAAACGGCGAACATATTTGCGGTAGCAGATCAATACTTTAATATCTTACCAAAGGCCTCGATGGAGGTACGCAAAGTAGAAGCTTGGCGTGAAAACTCCACATCGATTGCCTTCTATCAATCGCCATCCTTAGATGGAAGTCGGCCGGGCTATTATTATGCCAACCTTAAGGATATGACCACTTACCAAAAGAGTGTATCAACGGCGATCACTTACCATGAAGGCGTTCCTGGGCATCATTTTCAGATAGCGCTTGCGCAGGAACTAGAGAGCCTGCCGGATTTTCGCAAACACAGTTTTTATGGGGCCTATACCGAAGGTTGGGCGCTGTATGCCGAACGTTTGGCAAAGGATATGGGGTTTTACACCGATCCTATGAGCGATTTTGGCCGCCTGCACGATGAGATCTGGCGTTCAGCGAGATTGGTCATCGACACAGGTATTCACGCTAAGCAGTGGACGCGAGAGCAAGCGATTGATTATTTTCTTCAGAATACGCCACTATCCGAGGGTGATATGGTCACTGAAGTAGAACGCTTTTTCGTAAATCCAGGGCAAGCACTCGGTTACAAAATTGGCATGATGAAAATTTTAGAGTTGCGCGACCGGGCCCAACAAAAATTGGCTGAAGCTTATGATATTCGAGATTTCCACGATGTCGTTATTGGCCAAGGCGCAATGCCATTGCCAATTTTGGAATCTAAAGTAGATGCTTATATAGCAGGGAAATTGAATTAATCCTCGGATCGCCAACTAAACTCAATTAATATTACTCTGGTTTCCAAACCAAATATTCAACGCCGAGGCCGGGCAGCATCCGGCCTTGGTAAATCGGGAATGTTGCTTTAATGCATTGGTCGCACTGTTAGCTTGTTTCGATTGGGGGGTGGATGAAAGCATGGAGAACGAAGCCACGTTTCTAGCAGTCTATTAATCATAGAAAAAATGTTTGCATGCCTTAGATACAGCCTTTAGCCTATTGTTGATGTGATCAATTCTACTTGGAGGCGATCTTTACTTACTTTAATTGTCTTAAAAAGTTTGTTTGATAGGCTTAAGGTTTACAATTAGGGAATACGGATGTGGAGAGCGTTTTGCGCCAGCAAATTTTTGTAGCAACTGTGGTGCAAGCCTTACTGAAAATAAGGTGGAGCTTCTGGCTGCCGAACAGCGCCACCTCACGGTCCTGTTTTGTGACTTGGTTGGATCGATTCAACTAATGGAGCGATTAGAAGCGGATGATTATCACGAGTTAATCAAAAGTTATCAGCAGATGGTGACAACTCTTGTGGCTCCGTTTGATGGTCATATTGCACAGTATCTTGGTGATGCTGCGGTGGTTTACTTTGGTTGCCCTACCGCTCAAGAAGACGACCCGAAGCGGCGGGTTTTTTTATCAACCAAATAAAGAAGCCCCGGGGTGCTCCGTTAAATACCACCCGTTTTAGAAACATCTAACAGTAAGGTCATGCTGCTTCAAATGTAGCACTCTGATTAATGACTATATCAGCTCCAGCAGATTCGATGTATTGTGCTACGACCGCGCATTTTGGCTGCCCGATGTTATCTACATAAAATATCTCCCCATTCGGCCCAATCACCTGATAGCCCTGGGTGTTGCCAACAATCAAACTATTGCTTGAAAGATAATTTAAGTTCTCCCCTGCTTTCGCTAATAGCTTGGTATTGTTCGCCTCTCCATAAGCAAAACTCGGTCGCTCAGAAGATGGAATTGACGCCCACCCCGGAAGATATTCTTGAAACTCCTGAATCTGTATTTGGTTAATCGTTTGCGCCGATGCGGGCTTACCTAGCCGCCAATATCATAACACCCATGCATCTTCTCATTTTTGAATACTTCATGTCTATCATGGTTATCACCCGTTACCCTAAGCGCTAGCTTGACTGAGCTTCACTACAAAGCCCAGCTAAGCGGCTAACTACCTGTAATTAGTCGTACTTAACGCCTACAAAGTTGCCGTATTGTCCAGAATCTGTAACTGCATCTTGACTCATGGTGAACGTAGTTGCCGTAATCGTTAGCGCTTGGCTAACGGTGTTTTCGGCGCCAGGATTATCATAAACGATTGCGTTAAGAGTTTGCATGTTGCCGGTAGCAGCGCCTGCTTGCGTCATAGCAACAGCGCTACCTAGCGCATCACCCTCGGTACCAATAACAAGATTAGTCGCAGGCTCATAAAGATTCACAACTAGGGTTACTGAACGCTCAGAACCTGATTTGCCATAATCTAGTGCGCCGGTTTCTTCTTCATCGGCATCACCACGATAACCACCGTTACTACCGTAGCCCTTTGAACGCATATGCGAACTGTCGTTCCGAGTAAAGGCACCGTCAATAATCAGGGGTGTTATCGCACCAACGTTAGGCATATCTCGCGAAGGGCGATTAGCATTAGCAACCGCGGTCAATTTAGGATAGAAATCTGCTAGGTTTTCTTGTGATGGAACACCAAAACGATCAAGTCCAACTGTTTCGTTAACTACAGGTTTAAACATCCGCGGAAATCGATCGACTACCAGACCATAGCTTGGACTAGTATCTGCGCTCAACGTGCTGAGCGTTTGAATACGGCCTGAATCTGACATTGGTCCATCAGAATAATTATGGTGCTTAATCGTTCCGTCAATAGTGTCACGCACCGTAAACACGTACACGCTTGGATTTACCGTTGCCTGTTCTAACTGCGAGTTCATGGATTGCAAGGCAACCGACATTTTTGTTTTGGATTTAATCGGCGCTGGATCAAAGTCAGATGCCAAGGTGAATCTTGATGTGGTGGAGTAACCAACAGTCAACATTGCGATTAACCAGGTTAATAATGATTTTCTTATTGAAGTTTTCATGTTGTTAATTGCTCTCTTCTTATTATTAAGAACAGTCTTGAAAATCGACTTGTTCGATATAAACGTTACTGACCACACGGCGCTAAAAAAACATAGGCGCGAACCTGTATGGTTTTTAGGCCGACTAACATTCATTTATCAAAATGAGCTGTCCAGCTGAATTATCTGGTCGCCACTAATGATCGCGTTGGAGATTGTTTTTTTAAAAGAAACGAACGCATTTGGCATCAGTATCACATTGTCCAATTCGGCGCCGCGGCTTATATAAGCGTCTCTATTGATTAGTACTTGGTTGAGACTGCAGGAGCGCTCGACGTGCGCGCCACGCTCTATAAATAATTCTTTCTCAAACACCGTGTTTCGATGTAACGAAGCACGGTCGTGTTGCCAAAGAGGTAATCCAGCAATGGGGGCTAGACGAGGGTATAGGCCTGGAAAGCCGCCCTTCAATAGCGTGAAATTGGCGGTACTGAAATCGCTACAAGTTTGCAGCGGTTGGTAGATGGCGTTTTCCAATTCAACCTTGGCTAGGGTAGGGATAATAGAGGCATTGGGATTGAGCAATGTGAGACCTAGAGATTGGTTATTGCATTGTGCTTCAATGCAATCAGTTTCAATATTCTTCGCAGCATCCAAAAACTGTTGGATTAAGCGGCCACGAATTTTATTCCCTTCAACAATAAGCAGGCCGTTAGGGTTTGCGAGGGCGCCGAAGTTTTCCAATACGGATTCTTTGTTTAGATCGTAATCAAGTATTTCTATCTGCATTCGATTGTCCCAACGAAAGACATTCAAGATACTGGTTGAAAGCCGCTTAGCGTTCTGCTTGGTAAGGATGAAACAGGTTTGTACTCCAATTTGTGCAAGCTCTTCCAGAATATGGTTTACCAAAGGTTTGCCGCCAAACAGCCAGCTGAGCTTTCCGAGCTCACGGAGCTCGTTAGCCGGTAAGTTAGATTCAAAATCGTCTAAGATAATTGCGGTGGGGGCGTTTAAGCATCTCATTTCATTCTCCTTATTGATCTATTTGGCTTTTAATAAGCGCCACGGGCTAGCAAAACGGCTGGCACAGTTTTTAGTAAAATTGATATGTCGGTGAAAATTGATTTTCTTTGTATGTAATCTATATCCATCTTAACTTGCTGATGAAAAGGAATATCTGAGCGGCCAGAAACTTGCCAAATACAAGTAATACCGGGTTTGCATTGCAGCCGATAAGTTTGTGGTGAATCGTATTGAGCTACTTCGCTGGGTAGCGGTGGGCGTGGGCCAACTAGACTCATAGATCCGTTTAGAACATTAACTAATTGTGGCAATTCATCTATTGATAGCTTTCGAATAAAACGACCAACTGAGGTTATGCGAGGATCTTGTTTTAGCTTGAAAATCACTCCATCTTTGGATTCATTATCCTGTTTTAGCTCGGCCAATCTTGCCTCAGCATCAATGAACATGGAGCGAAACTTATACATCGAAAACTGTTTCCCGTGTTTTCCTACCCGAATTTGACGGAATATGATGGCGCCAGATGATTCGCGTTTGATTAGTAATGCGGTAATCATTAATAGTGGAGACAATAGAATCAGGGCAAGTGATGAGGCTCCAATATCCACACTTCGTTTTAGATGCGCGCCTAGATATGGACGGATGCGCCAAAATGTTCTGCGCAGACGGATGGACATATTCTGAGTATATTTACTGCGTCTAGAGTCATTCCATGCGCGTATAAGAAATGTTGGATTTCCAATAAGGTAGCGTTTAGCTTTATCTGTAGGCTGCATCATTAATCGCCATACCCACTCTAATGATAGTTTCCTAAGCCACAATGGTGCTCGACTTACGGAGCCTGAGTAGAAGTCAAATAGGCCGCCGACGCCTATCAATAAATTGGCGTTTAGAGCTGACCGGTTAGTCTCAATCCAATGTTCTTGGCGTGGTGCTCCCATGGCAACCAGAACAACATCTGCAGCGCTTGCATTGATCTGTTCGATAACCGCTGGTAACTCGTCGTTGCTGAAGTAACCATGTCTTGAGCCTGCTACTTTCGCTGTGGGGAAATTTACCTCTAGGTAGTGAGCTACCTTTTGAGCAATTCCTGGTTTTCCGCCAAGAAGAAAAATCCGTTTGCCGCTATGTTCAAGTTCACCGGCTAATAGTGGAAAGAGATCTGTGCCATTGACGTTATCGACTAAATGATGGCCCTGCATCTTGGCGGCAATCCTCATGCCAACCCCATCAGCATACAAATGATCAAAAGTACTTAATGTTTCTTGATATTCGGTGTTGCTTGCCAGTTGGTTTATGCAATCAGCATTTATAAATGCAACTGCTTTTTTAATAGATTGATTCAAATCCCGTGTTAGACAGCTCACTGTTTCTTGTAGAGTGTCGTTTTGAAGCGACAAGCCAAAAAGGGTAACAGGTTCGTTGCTTGTGTTTGCAGAGCTTAGTATGTGATTGTTCATGCTGTTTTACCGAAGTTCGTTTCAACAAAGCAACAGTATCATAATTATCATCTAGAAGTATACAAATATGATAAAAATCATACAGAAAGTTGGAATATCGCCATTAAAGGAAGCTTGACTTGCTCATTTAAGGGGTATTTCGGATAATAATGATATAAATGATGCCATTATTTGTTATGTAGTGTCGAACCCTGTATAATGATAAATATGATAACAAACATGATTCTACGTTAATAATATGAGATATCTAATTATTCCATTAATTGCAACGCTACTTGCTGGCTGCCACGTAGTGCCAAAGCAACTTGATGATCTCGGACAAGATAGAAGCGGCTTATTTCAGCGTCTTGTAGAAGAAGATGTTTCAAGCGTAGATATAAAAGACCCAAGTGCGAATATCACTGAGGTAAGCCAGTGGTGGCACGCACCTTCGATTGCGCTTAGTTCACAACTACACAAAACTCAGGCTTTGCAAGATGGTGATTTATTGCGCGTAAATAGCACGCCATTCGAAGAGCTTAACGGTCTCTATCAAATAACATCAGATGGCGATATTGAGTTGCCATTTATTGGGCGAATCCCCGTAGCGGGCCTATCTTTAGCGCAAGCACAGGCCTTGTCTTTGGACACCCTGCGTATAAACGGTTGGTATAAAGAGGGGGTGACAAAAGTGCAGTTGAGTATTGTTGAATCTGCACCGGTATCGGTTGTCGTCAGAGGGTCAGTCTTTAACCCCGGTCAAAAACTTCTAAATTCAGCGGCAAAAAGTGATCGTATAGATGGTATTCGCCAACAAACGGGCAGCTTTACGCGCGCAAAAAGCCTCTTTAGCGCGCTTAGTTCGGCTGGAGGTATTCGGCCCGACGCAGATTTAACGCGTATCTATTTAAAGCGAGATGAGTCAATATATCAGTACGATCTTAGCAGTGTAATTACAGGTTTCGACAATATCCAAGTCCCAGATCTGCAAAATGGTGACCAAATTTACGTTGCAAGTGGCGGTTATGAGCAATACCAACTGATTAGACCGAGTGCGATTACCCCCCCAGGTATGCGTGTCTTTATGTCGAATCTAACCGCGCCGGGCTTAAGTAATAGCCAATCGGCAATAGGTCAAGCGACAGGCAATGTTCCTTATGGTGTGAGCATGATTGATATGGCAATCTCTGCAAACTGTGTAGGTGGAACACAAATGGCAAATGCTTCGCGCAGTATTGTCTTGGTGACCCGTAATCATGGTTCTAGCCAACAGATTATTATATCGAGACGAATAGATGATTTGCTAGCCCAATCATCGAATCCACAAGTTAACCCCTACATCATGCCAAATGATGCCATCGCTTGTTATGACTCAAAATTCACAAACTTTAGAGATGTGGCTCGAGGTTTAGGCGAGTTGATTAGCCCGTTCCTACTTGGAAGGTTACTTTAGTTTTTGCTCTTAGAGTCAAACAAATTTGTAGGTGAACTATGAACATAGAACTGATTAAAACCAGCCTAATAATCGCTTTGCGAACTCGTTGGCGTACATTGTTATTACTCACCGCAATAATAATTGCTGCGACGGTTACATTAGTCCTATTGAAAGCGCCAACTTATCAAGCAAGCTGGGTATTATTGCTACCAGGAACTGAACGGTCATCAACGGTAAATTTAGACAACATCGGCGAAGCGAGAACAACCACCAGCAACGCCTATGGAAATGTGTCACTCAGCCCAAAGCATACTTATCGAGAAATCGCTTTGAGCCCAACTGTTCTCAACCAAGCTGCAATTGAATTTGGCATTGAAAAGGGCGCATTCACTAAGCCAAACATCAAAATGATTCAGCAGACACCGGCTATGAGATTCACCTTAAAGGGAGCCAATGCAGAAAGATTGGAGCTTCGTTCAAAAGTATTTCATGACGTCTTTTTGCGGGTACTGGATGATCTGCGAGCGAATGAATTAGATCGTCAAGATGAAGGAGTCCGACAACAGTTGACTGCTGCAAAAAGCCGACTTAAAAAAGCCCAAGCTCGTATCGTTAAGTTCAAATCGAAAGGCTCTGTAATGACCGAAGCCCAACTTGATATAAGAACCATAAATTTTGAATCTTTAAGGTCCCAAGTTGTCTCAGTCGAACAGTCTTTAGTTAAAGCTCAGTCATCTCGTAACAAGTTAAGTGAGTTGCTTGGTGTTACAGAAGTGCAGGCTGCTGAAATAACCAAGATGAGTAGCCACCCACAGTTAGTAGCATTGTTGCCAGCGTTACATAAGACTGGCGCTGAACTCAACGAGTTAAAAGCCATCGCGGGAGAAGGCTATCCACTAAGGCGTGCTGCTCAGGCAAAATTCAACCAGCATCTTTCCGCTCTAAAAGAAATAGTCGATAGTGTGCCAAGTCTAAGCACTCTGAAATTAATGGCGGTCGCAGAGTTGTTAACTCCGCAGCACTCACCATTTTTGGCACGCCTAATTGAGGAGTCATTGACCGTAGAATCACATCAAGCCGAAATGGCCATTCTGAAAGAGCACGTGACGAAAGCGGATAAGGCTATGCGTACAGACTCAGCACAAATAGCCAGCTTAGATGAACTGCAACGTGACTATCAAATTGCTGAAGCAATTTTTTCCTCTGGTCTAACCCGCTTAGACAGTAGTAAGTTTGATGTTTATGCGACTTATCCTCTGGTTCAGCTTTTAACATTACCGGGTGGCCAAATAGTTCGTGATCACCTAGGCAGTAAATTAATACTCGTTGCTGGTATATTGTTGAGTATCTTAGTTTGTGTCCTGCTCGTACTTTTCGATATACGACGGCAATTGCTTGAAGCTCATTTAAAGCAAAAGGCTCAAAATGTTTGAGCGAGCAACCCAAAGCCTAGGGCAACTTAGTCGAGAGGAACGATGGGTTTATTTGGCAATTGCGTCAACTTTCGCATGTTATTTTATAGGGGCATTGTATTTGCTAGCGCCTATATTGGGTTGGAGCTTGATAATGCTCTACAGTGGTCGTTTCTTTCTTAATCCTGTATCGTTGATTGGCCAGAGAACATCTTGGATGGTCTGGCTGTGGATCGCTGGGATTGTGATTCTATTGCTGGCATTGATCATTGGTCACGTGAATTACGGACTTGGGATTGGCAAAACAATAAAATCCACAATTGGCTGGGCTAAGGGCTGGGCACTACTCGGCATTTTTATTTTTGTTGGCAGTCAGTTAAAGATTAGAGCTGATGTTGTAATTAGAGCCGCATGTTTTGTTGGCTTGTGTGCGCTATTAATTACACCTGTGCTCGTGCTTGCTTATATCCTAAATTTACCGGGTTACTTGTACGTATCTCCACTAAAGATATTCGGTGGCTCGGGCCCAGAATACTTTACTGTAATTTTATATGAAATAGATCCAGGAAACGGTAGCCCACGTTGGCGTTATTTTGCGCCATGGGCTCCCGCTGTTGGCTTAGTCGCTAATATCTATCTTCTATGTGCCTGCTTTGAGAAACAACAGTTTTGGCGTTTGGCGGGAATTGCAGGAAACATGATTATGATCGTGTTAGCTGCATCCCGTATGGGTCTTCTGGTTATGATAATGGTGCCTACAACAGTTTACTTTGGTTCAAGAATGTTACGTCCCTGGGTATGGGTTATTGGTGTAATTGCTACCATCTTAATCTTGATCTTTTATGAACCACTAACCGCGTACGTTGAGCAAACAATTGCACAAATTAAAGATTCAAGAGCTGATTCAACCAGAGTAAGGGCGGCCCTTAATGATATGGCTTCGTATCGTTGGAATACTGAGGCAGTATGGTTTGGACATGGCATTGTGGAGCGGGGCAGCCACTATGTAGAATTTATGCCAATTGGCTCACATCACAACTGGTATGGCTTGTTGTTTGTGAAAGGCTTGGTTGGGTTTCTGGGCTTCGCTATTCCTTTTGGAATAACCGGGATCGTTCTTTTCTATAAATGCCAAACAAACCGTATCGCACAACTCGGACTAGGTCTTTTCCTAATTCTAGGCTTCTTTTCCATGAGTGAGAATATTGAGGCCTTAGCTTATATGACCTGGCCTGCGTGGTTGCTTATTGGCATTTCTTTGCGACCAGATGTTATCGACCCTCATTCCTTTTTGAGCTTGAATAAACTTTCGAAACACCCCAGCGGAGTGTCATATGCAGCCTAATATTACTGTCGTTATCCCCCTTTACAACAAGCAAGATTCGATTATTCGTGCTATCGACTCAGTCCTTAAGCAAACAATATCAGCGCAGCAACTAATTATTGTAGATGATGGTTCAACTGATTTCAGTGTTGCTAAGGTAGTGGATCGCATTGCGTATTATCAAGGTTTGGGTGCGGCAACTCATATCAAACTGGTGTCGCAAACAAATGGCGGAGTCGCTTTAGCGAGAAATGTGGGTGTAGAGAATGTATCAACCTCCCATGTGGCTTTATTAGATGCGGACGACACTTACCAACAGGGCTTTATTGAAACGATAACTTTTCTGATCAAAACTTATCGACAAGCGAGCGTGTTTATAACCGGGTATCAATTTTTATGCAAAGGCGAACTGCCACGCGTTGCGAATTGGGCAAAGAATTTAAAAAAATCTGACCACGGTTTGCTCGTAGATTTCTTCGGTCTTGCTGCTAAAGGGGATTTGCCAATTACCGCATCATCAATATGCATGGAAACAAATGTTCTGAAAAAAGTAGGTGGCTTTCCACTGGGGCAACAAATGGGCGAGGATCAATGGGTCTGGGCACTATTAGCTCTGCGTAGTAATATCGCCTATTCCTCAATGGTGCAATCGAACTACTACTTGGGCGCAGAGAACTCGCTGATGGAAACAGTGCCCCCAAATAAGGAGCTGCCTTATAGCGCTATGTTGCAAGACCTACTTGATCATCGCTTAAGAGATGATTCAAGGGGGCCGTCTGTTCGTGCGTTTATCCGAACCCATCTCTATGATCTTGTCAGGCGAAACTTTCTGTGCGGGAACATTCAAGTGAGCTATGATATTCTACAAGATGAACGTTTGCCTTGGTGGCGACTTCGAAGTGTCTATTGGCGATACCGTGTCTGTCTTACTAAATCAACTTTTTCACGAAAACGTACAAGTAAAATAAATGAATAAACCCACCTTCATTATTGTTGGAGCAGCGAAAGCGGGTACAACATCGCTTTATCAATATCTCTCTCAACACCCAGAAATCTCATTTTCGGCTGAGAAAGAGCCTCATTATTTTGTTCGAGAGCAAAAGTTTAGTTTTCCTATCGTTGCTAAAAAGGCTGAATACATTGATTTGTTCTCTGGTGCGCTAAGCAAAGAAGTAGGCGAGGCGTCTACCGGTTACCTTTATTTTTCAGGCACGGCTAAGAAAATAAAAAATGAGTTGCCGAACGCCAAAATTATAATGGTACTTCGTTCTCCTATCGCCGTAGCACTTTCAATGTGGGGTCACCAGGTTCGAGAGGGCTTGGAACTCAGCTCGTTTGAAGAGGCTGTTGATCAAGAGATATCGGCAGGGAGAAGGAGCGTTAATGGTGTTGAATACGGATTTAACTATATTCAGCAAGGTCGTATAGAGAATCAGGTTGCAGAGTACTTGGACATTTTTGATCGAGATAATGTCTTTATTGCCGACTTCAACGAGTTGGTAAGCGATGCTTCAGCAGTAGTTAAAAAACTCTATGCATTTCTTGACGTGGATGTCGATTTCGAAGCGAACTTAAGCGGTCAGTTTAACCCGTCAGGGACACCAAAATTTTCGAGATTGCATAGCTTTTTAAATAGCAAAGGTACATGGCGGCGTATACTAACTGCGCCTTTACGATTATTGTTTACTGAGGAACAACGCCACGCCTTATGGGCAAAAATCAGGGATAAGAATATTACCAAAGGGTCGGCGCATACTATCAGTGACGAAGCGAGAGATAAGCTTGAAGTGCTGCTACAAGATGAGCAGCGAGCGATGCAAGATTATTTACAAAAGCAAACTTTACCTTAGAGTTTGATGATTGACTCAATCGTACCTGATTAAACCCGCCCGGCTATAAAAAGTAACTAACGATTTTACGTCGTGCGTAGACCGGTAATAGGCTGAGCCCGAGGCTGGCCACAAGAGTAGTTAAGGTTCGTTTGGGCTCTGTAATAATGATCATTGGTGAAGTGATTAAAGCCTGTCCGATTAAACGACAAGCTTTAAACGTGTTGGCTTCTAAAATTAATCTCCGAGCGAGATAACGGTATTGATATGCCTTTGCAATCCGGCCATATTTTTTCGCAAAGTCAGGTGCTAGATACGTTACCTTGGCGAGCACGCGCTCCCATGTTTCAAACTGCTTATCCACATTTGCTGAAAGGCCACCACTATTCAGGCGGTAAAAAGTCAATGGTTGATCTATGTAATGAAACTCTGCTGCAGTTTGTAGTGTAATTCGAGTCCAGCAATCAATGTCTTCGGATTGTCTTAACGATTCATCGAAGTATTGGAGATGCTGTACGCCAGCACTTTTGAAAGCGATTTGATCGAAAACCGAGCGAGCTATCATCGGTACCGAACCATTTCCAATGGGGTTTCGACAGAATATTTGGGGGCTGTTGAAGTCTTCTTTGTTGAAGGGTTCTTGTAGGCGGTTTAGAGATTTTCCGTTTTCATCAACGAACAATGAAGCACTAAAGCTTAAGCCACATTTTGGGTTGGCCAACATAACCGCAACGTGTTTTTGGATTTTGTCAGCAGACCAGAAATCATCAGAGTCTAGCAAGGCGATGAAGTCACCACGCGCCTCTCTTATGCCAGTATTACGGGCACCTGCCAAACCACGATTCTCTTGTCGAATAATTCGCAACCTCTGATCGTTATATTGCTCAACAATAGAAATTGATTGGTCTGGGCTGCCGTCATCTACTACCAACACTTCTAGGTTTTCATAGCTTTGCGCCAGTACTGAATCAAGGCACGTTTTGATAAAATGCTCGACGTTATAGACGGGAATCACAACACTGACAAGTGGACTATTCATATACTGATCTCATTATGAGTTCTCGATAGGTCGTTTAAATACCTGTTGATAAACGAAACGACAGTAAAGTGGCTGGGTAATTGTGTAGAGAGCGGCGATGCCAAACGCTACCGCAAGCAGACTAGATTGAGCGCCTAGAACAGCAATAACAATAAATATTAGGGTAAACATTAGGTTCCACCGAAAATCAAGCTGAATATGCTCTGTGGCTAGTGCTAACGCTGATGCACTTTCACCTAAGGGGCGTAATACCGCGGAAAAGCAAAGTAACATAAGGATAGGAATTGCTTCATCCCATTGAGGGCCAAAAACGATCGGCACATACCAGGGTGCTAAAAGCGTTTGGAGTAGTATGAGAGGCGATACAATTGAAGAAACACGTTTCAAATTGTGCAGAAAACGGGTTTTTAGCTTTTCTGTGTTGGTTTTAAGTTCGCACAGGTTTGGATAAAGGGCTGCACTCATTGCGTTGATCAACGACATGCTAAATCCAAGACCCGCATTCCTTGCAAAATAGTAAAGGCCAAGCGCTTCTATTCCTAAAAAATTAGCAATAATTAGATTGTCTAGATTTAGCCGTGCTGTTTTGAGTACTTCAATTCCTAGAAAAAACCGTCCAAACTTAAGAATCTCTTTCCAGTGCGCGAATTGAATAAATTTGCCAGAAGGGCTCCAATGAATTGCTTTTCGATAGCCGATTAGCCAGATAGGGGCAACTAGTAATTTCGGTAGCACGATGGCCCACGCTCCTAGCCCACCTATCGCCAGCAAAGCTGTAAGTATGTTGTCTATACCAATTTGAACGCCTTCAATGAGCGCTTTGGTTTTCATGCGTTGAGCTCGCTGAACCAATGCCGACTGTACCAGTCCGAATGGCATTATTAAGTAAACCAATGCCAGAACTTGTAGCATTGGAGTCAATGCTGGCGACTCATAATATTCAGCAATCGGATAAGCTAATAAACACTGTAGGACAAAAAGGCTAGTGCAAATCACAAAGCCCATACGGTATGCTGTCTCAACTATCTCATCGAGCTCTGCGGTGTCACACTGTACAATTTTAGCCCCGATCCCGTTTCGGTTGAAAACATGAACTAGCTCATTGACAGTCAGTACCAATGCCGCTATTCCAAATGTGACTGGATCGAGTACTCGCGCCAGAACGACGGCTGTACCAAGGCGGGTAAAACGCACAAAACCTTCGCTCAGGCCCAACCAGCCGATGTTTTTTAGAAAACGATCTGAGTCAGTATTCATTATTATGAGCTTGCAAGAGTTTGCTCTATGTTGGCTTTGAGTTCTGCCATTTGCAGCGTAATTTGTTGAAAAATGTCGTTCAAATCAATCTCACCTGCTTTAGTTTCCATGATCTCTAACTGAGCGGCTAGGTCTACTTGGCCCATGCTTGAGAGGGCTCCTTTAAGTGAGTGGCTCAGCTTCTTAATCTGTGAATTTTCATTCTCAGCTAGCGCACCACGAAGTTCATCAAGCTCCTGGTAAGAGTGTTCCAAAAAGACGGGCGCAAGTTGGGCTAAGATATCGACTGCGGCTTCGCCGAACTGAGATTCAAGGAACGAAATATCAAAGCCACTAGGCTTCTCCAACTCTAAAGGATTTTCCCCGTTACTTTGTGCTCCGAGAACACTGGGAATTTTGGCTAATGCGTTTTCAAGCTCGGACAAGGTCAGCGGCTTGCTCAAGAAATCATCAAAACCGATTTCTAACATCTGTTCACGTTTGTCGTATTCACTAGTTGCGGTGAGCGCGACACAGTATTGCTGAGCACCCGATGCCACTTCTGTGCGAATGCTCCGTATTGCTGTTTCGCCATCCATGACTGGCATTTGTAGGTCTAGAAAAATGACGTCAAAATCGGATTCCATCAGTTTGTCCACTGCCAGCCTGCCGTTGTCGACAATAATCGGTTTAATGCCATATTGCTTAAACTGCGCTAATAATACTTTCTGATTTATGGTGTTGTCTTCAGCTATTAGCACCTTTAGATTTTTTAGGGAATCCAATGAAACAGGCAATGATTCAGGAATATCTTGTTCGTAACCCTGACTGGTCGGAATAGAAAAACTGAACTCACTACCAACGCCCAGTTCGCTTTCAAAAGTCAATTCACCTTGCATTAGATCAATCAGATGTCTACAAATCGCAAGGCCGAGTCCTACCCCATGATTGAGGTTGCCAAATTGCTCGTAGGCCTGAAAGATCTTATTCCTTTGCTGCTTGGAAATACCGACCCCGTTGTCTCTAATATTAGTTTTAAGCCTCAGGCCGCCGTTGCCATCATCGATGCTTAGCGATATGACGACTTCTCCACTCCTAGTATTCTTCAGAGCATTGCCAACCAAGTTAGTAACAATTTGTACGTATCGGCCTTCGTCTATCAGTAAGTATTCAGGTATGTTGCTATCGACGTTTAAAATAATCTTATTGTTATTACGTTCGGCTTCAAGAGCGCACATTTTTCTCAAATTAGTGGCCACTATTGAACAGTTGACCGCAGCAGGTTTTATATTAATCTTGCCGTTTTCTATTTTTGCTATATCGAGCACACCTCTAATAAGTTTCATCAAAGATGAGGCGCTTTCAAATATTGTATTGACGTAGTCCTTTTGAGTGTCATCCATTGGCATTTTTATTAATAGTTCAGACAGGCCAACAACCGCATTAAGAGGAGTTCTTATTTCATGACTTACAGAGTTGATAAAGGTCGACTTGTCGTAAAGTGTGCGCTTAAGTCTGGCATTGGATACTTCGAGCTCACTAGTCGCTTGTGCAATCTCCTGCTGTAGATTTTCCTGCCCCTTGCGTAGGGCTTCGTTGGATCGATATAGCTCCGAAGACTTTTGCTCAAGCAGTTTCTCAGCAACATCCCGCCCAGTCTTATGTCGGTCAGCTATTTGCAGGGCCAACTTCAATTGTGCTTGGACTTCAGCTAAGTTATCTCCAGTCCTTTCATGAGATTTTGTAGTGGTCAAGTTATCTTGGCCCCCTGATTTCGACGAATTACAAAAGGGTTCCAAAGCTTTGTTTGGCGAAAATCCATTGTTATGTTGATACGGGCAAGTTGATTATAGTAACCTACAATGTATTCGTAGGTTGAGCGTTGAGTTATCTGCGAATGATCGATACCCAGCCTCACGAACCCACTCAGCTTTAATTAAAGCTCCTAAGGAAACGTTACAGCGGTGCATGTTATAATAGACTCCTTCTCGGTTCATGCTCAGTTCAATTTGGTAGCGCCAGCGATACTGGCGGTACATAATGTTTGTGTAATGGTTCCACTGCTCGGAGTGGACAACATATTCCCCTTGACCTCGACACTCCTAAGCCATCGTCAATGCGTAACAACCAACCAATGGGTTTGCGAGCACACAGATCAAGTGCGATGTGTTTTACTTCTCATGATTCATCTACTTAATATGAAAAGTGATAATATCACCTTTAATAAAGCGACCAAATCTAGTATGCCACTACATTTATAGTGTTACTACTCGATCTTTTCAATTATAAATTTTGCAGATTTGCCATTCTCTGCTATCTGCGCGTCGATTATTCTTTCACCGGTCGCAAAATGTTTAATACAAGCGAGTGTCAATGACTGAGCGACGGCCGCCAATGGTCTGGGTGATTTATATTCCAGGTGAATCCTCCCATCGATCACTTGGTAATCAAAGCTGGGTAATTCGGCGTCGGGGTATAGCTTTTGAACCTGAACGTGGATATGCGAATCAAGATTTTTAAGAATGTCTCCAGCGCAAGTGGCGTCCTCGAAAAACGCAGGGTAATCACGATGGAACATGCTCATTAAGTGTTCTGTATATCCTTCGAGCAATTCATCGGCAGAGCAGTCTAAACGATTTGCGGCAGAAACTAATAGCTTTATTAGTTCTTGGTAGTCGTAGAGACCCACGCGTGAATAAGCTCCAAGCGAGTCTAATTCTGCTTGATTTATAATTTCCTGAGCAGTACCAACGTCAGTGTGCATTTCAAGAAAATCTATAAACTCAACAAATAATATCCCTTTCATCTAAATCCCTCATTTAACGGCAGTAAAGCCCAACTTGTCGATGATTGTTGCTTTAAGTTTTTCTACATCCACTGGTTTATGGAAGAAGACGACGTCTGCTGGTATTCCGCCTCGCTCGCGAATTCTCTCATCGTCGAGTCCACTGATTATGATCATCTGTTCAGGCATAATGAGCTGAGATTTGTAAAGAGATTGGATCATTTGTAGCCCATCCATGCCTGGCATATAAATGTCCGAAATAATTAAGTCTGGGCTTTCTTGGCCGATTTTGACCAAGCCGCTGAATCCATCCTCAGCACTTATAATGTCGATTGGCAATTTCCACGATCCGATCGCTGCTTTATAGAAGATACTTACCGTTGGGTTATCTTCTACGATTAAAATTCGTTTGTTTCGCTGCAGATCATTTTTTTTCTCAATAAAGCCGGCATCTTGTTCACGCAATTTCTTGTGCACTGATTCGGTTGGAATACGTCGATGGCCGCCAGCAGTCTTCCACGCATCTAGCGCCCCATTCTCGACCCATAGCTGCACAGTTCTGACGGACACGCCCAGTAATTTGGCCGTTTCAATAGTGGTAAAGTATGGTTTATCAGTTTTCATATTTCATGTTATGGAGTTGCATATTTATCATTATAAAGAAGATTTAGCAAAACTAAAGCTTATTTTGATAAGTCATCATATTGATCATTATGTCTTTCGTAGGTGCGGTAAAACAGTTCTCGCTGAGTATATTTACGAACATGTTAATATGCCTTCGGAGATCGGCTATAAGAATATCTCTGCCCCAATCATTTGAGATGCTGCGCAAAATAAACTGAATAAGCGCGCTAGAGAAACTTATGCCACAAATATTAGATGACCAAGCGGTTATTACGCGTTTACTAGAACATATAGAGAATGGAACCACCGATCAAGCCGACGATGTTTGGCGTGAACCGGTTGAGCATTACACCAGCACGCAAAGATTAAGCGAAGAACAGGAGCACTTGCTAAAACGCTGGCCCGTCGTATTTTGTCCCTCGGTTGCATTACCAGAACCTTCATTTTATCTAGCTAGAACAGCAGCAGGGGTGCCGTTGTTGGCAACCCGAGGTCGCGATGGGGTGGTTCGCGTGTTCAAAAATGCCTGCCGTCATCGTGGTATGCAGGTCGCCGAGGGTAGTGGCAAAAAGAATGTGTTTAGCTGTCCCTACCATGGCTGGACATACCAACTTGATGGAGAGCTTATCAACATACCGCATGAAGCGGGATTTCCTGATCTAGAAAAATCCTGCAATGGCCTAGTCTCTGTTGAGGCACGTGAACAAGATGGATTGGTGTACGTGGTTCAAGACCCGACACCGAATTGCTGGGATGCATTGGATGATATTCCAAAACTACTGAATGACGATCAGCTAGTGCTTGAAGAAAGCGAATACTATGTGGACGCTAACTGGAAGCTTTTTGCTGAGTCCTCATTGGAGGGTTATCACATTAAGCCGACCCATAAGGATACCTTTTATCCCTATGGGTATGACAATACCAATCTAGTAGAATTGTTTGGTCGTAATGGTCGCATTACGTTTCCATTTAGGCGTATTGAAAAACTCGCCGATTTACCACCACAGGAATGGCAGATAGATGGCCGCGTCACTCAGGTAAGCAACTTGTTTCCAAACGTTTTGGTGGCTACCTTATCGCACTTCACGAATGTCGTGGTATTCGAACCACTGGCGGTCAATAAAACTTTGGTACGCACTTGGACATTGAGTAATCGCGGTGCTGGCCAAACAGAACAAGCCAAGGCTGAGGTAAAACGAGACAAAGACTTTAATGCAATCGGTCTCAAAGAAGATCAGGACGTAGTTGAGTCTATTCAAAGAGGCCTAGCCAGCAATGCCAATAGCCATTTAACCTTCGGGAAATATGAGAAATTGATTGCTCACTTGCATCGAAACCTACAAGAAGTATTGAACAAGACCTCGTCAGATAACTGATAAAATATTTGTCAGTTCCAAGCAGATAGTTTTTTTAAGACTTTAAAAATTGGGCGTTTATTAGAGCCTGTCGTAATTTAATTTGGGAAAATTTTAGTGGTAGACCTTTTGAAATTCACTGCATATGACAATAAATTCGATATTAAGATCGGAGTATTCGGGTCACTGCGATCATCAGCCTGTGCAGCTCGCAGAACCTTATCAATTGTAACAGCCCTAGCAATTACCGTTTCGCTAGGAGTGACCAGCGCCGCCGTGGCAATCGACAGCCCAATTAAAGCCGCTGCTGATTCCACAACTTCATCAGATTTGGTTAAAGTGGATGCGTTTAATTATGTGCGCGCGAAAACGGCTATTCAATTTGATAAGTACCTGTCTAGAGCAGACGGAAAAATCAATACTTTTTATCACAGGCGCGCTGTGGTTGATATTGATGCAAAGAGTAGTAAGCGTTTGAATCGAGATACGCTGTACAGTGCGGCTATCGTGGATATTAGTCAGGGTGCAACCGTGGTTGTGCCCGACGTTGGTGATCGCTATGTGTCTGTGCAAGTGGTCAATGAAGAAGGTTTCACCAATAAAGTGTTTCACGGCGGCGGCAGTCATTCTCTAACCGTAAAGGAATTTGATACACCTTTTGTTTGGTTGCTGGTACGCACCTTGGTGTTTGATTCCATTGAGGGAGATGTTGCAGCAGCGAATGCCTTGCAAGATCAAATGAAAATCAACAGCGCTTCGGCTAAAACTTATACTCACCCGGCTTATGATCCTGTGAGCTTTGCAGACACCACAACGCCATTGCTCGAATTAGGCAAGGGAATTAAGGATAACTCTAAAGCGGCTGGTACAAAACAACAGGTAGACCCGATCAAGCAGCTCTTGTTATCCGCCTATGGCTTTGGAACACTGCCTGAGACAGAGTCTTTTTTAATTACCGTTGAGCCAAATCTACCGAGCAATAAAGCTTACGCGCTGACCGTAAAAGAGGTTCCCGTGGATAGTTTTTGGTCGTTAGCGATGTACAACAAAGACGGTTACTTTGAAGAAAACCAATACAATTCTTATGGCTTTAGTGATCGAACCGCCAAAAAGAACACGGATGGATCCGTCACTCTGCATTTTGGCGGGAGCTCGGATAGCGTCAATTATATTCCTCTGACCGAAGGCTGGAACTATGTGGTCAGATTATATCGACCGCGAGCAGAAGTGTTAGACGGTTCTTGGCAGTTTCCAAAAGTTAAGGAGATTGTTAAGTAATGGGCTTAGCAATCTCCACAATCACGTGAATTTTTGGTCTGCACCCTGTTTTACAAGACGCCTTAGTAAGATCAGCATTACTCCGTCATACTGAGCGCAGCGAAGTATCTGCTGTACTAACCTCGTTTAGGCAGATCTTCGAGATAGGCATCCATCATCGTTGTCCGTTCAATAAAAATTCGTGCAGCGGTCAGTTTTAAATCCAAATCTGAGATTCTGCGCACCAGAGCGCTTCGAATATTAAGCTCATATATCGCATTTACGGCGACGTCTATATCGTCAGTAGTAATGACAGGCTCACAACTTTCAGGAAGTGAAACAACCGCTTCCCCGTTGCTTTCTGTCGACCATATATCATCACAACTCGCACGAATAGCCGCTTGCGCAGCGTAGGGCATATTCTCTCGAATGATCTCTCTATACGGCGAAATACTGGTGAAATTAGTTGTTTGCGGCCTAATACTACGATAATAACTCGCCAGACGGTTACGTACTCTTATGTCGGTAATTCCATTTGCAGCGCCTACCGCTAAAATCTCATCATAGGTATCACGGCCCATTTCACGCGGCAGGATCTGACTGGCTTGGTAAACATCTACAAGAAACGCTATGCCCAAGGTTTCCGGTTCTTTATTAAGAGTGATCAATGCATCCAGCGCACTTAATCTTGCTTTAGTAAAGTACGCGATTTTCTGTGTGATGTCTCCTTGGTTAATTAACAGTTCTTCCTGAACACGCTCGACATAGTTTTCTACGTTTGTTTTTTGCTGTCGTAGGTCATTCCAGTTTGAAACCTGTAGACCAATAAATACACCAACCACTACTATCAGGAAGTCGATGAAGCCGGCAAACCAGTTTTGGTCTTTGACGTGTTGTGTGATTCCGCGTAAGAGTATTAATATCCTCTCGTATCTTTAATTACACTCAAAATCATCATCACCCACTGCTTTACATTGAGGTGGTGGGCCATGCTTGTGCCAATAATCAAACGCGCCAATTTCTTTCATTAGTTTTTTACGAACGGCCGAATATTCGTCAAGCGTGTCTGGTCTTCTTAAAATAGGATTATACGGGCTCCATAAAAAATCGGCCGTATAGAAAGATCTTGCGATCTCCTCTAAGCCCAGTTTTTCCTCTAAGTCCTTCGGCAATACACTGTCCAGCGATGAGCTCCGCAATAGATCATAATTATAGCTAGACAAACTATAAGCATCATCGGTTTGGTACTTAAATTCTAGCTCGCGTGCAGGTAATTCATTTGGGTACATTATCGCTATCAATAGTGCCAAGGCACGTTTGTCACCGACGGCACCATAGTAGTTAGCCAAGACCTCATAGTAGCTGGCTTGCCCTTTGAGTAATCCTTCTTCAAATAACCTGGCGGCAAGTTCATTCTGGCCTTGATAAAATAAGCTAATAGATAAAATTCGTTGGCATATTCCATAACTTGGATCAAGTTTAAGGCAGTGACGCATAAATTTCTCGCTTTGCTCTAAGTAACCAAGCTCAAGCAGGATACCACCACGGAAATAGGCCGTTTGAATGTTTTTCGGTGCAAGTTGAGCTGCTGTGTCCATTTGTTCGATAGCCCCGATCATGTCACCGCTTTCTGAAAGTATACCGCCACGACTGACATATGGCAGTGCTAGCTGATCGTTCAACTCGGTAGCACGATCAGCGGCATTGCTGGTTTTCGGGTAGTATTCTTCTTCTGTGCCAAGCCGCCAGTCGGGGATCACAAGATAAGTAGCTGCCAATCCGGCCCAAGCCTCTGCGAAGTTTGGGTCTATAGAGACCGCCTGTTCATAGAGTGACATGATCTGCATTAGGTTGTCACCCGAACGAACATGATACAGGCCCTGTGCTTTAAGAAAAATTTCGTAGGCATCAACGCTGTCAGTGGTTGCCTCGCGATGTGGTTCCGAGATAGGTTCATCCCCAATCATGATCCCAAGCTGCTGAACAATAACGCCGGCTATTTCGTCTTGTACCGCAAAAATATTTTCTGTAGTCAATTGACGGTCATAAGTGTCTGACCATAAATGTATATCGGTTTTTGCATCGATGAGCTGTGCTGTAATGCGCACTTGGTCGCCTGATTTACGTACCGAACCTTCGAGTACATGACGTACTTTCAGTTTTTCAGCGATTGCCGGAATTCCCAGAGCCTCTTGGCCTTTAAAACCAAAAGCAGATGTTCGTGATGCCACATCAAGGCTTTCAATACGCACCAGCACGTTTAGAATTTCTTCGGCAATACCGTCTGAAAAATGCGATTGATTTTTGTCGGGAGAAAGATCGGCAAATGGCAACACCGCAATCGATGCTGAGGCAGGCTGGTTGGATTCAACTCCACCCGAAGTAATGCTTTCTAAGTTTGAAGTTTGGTCGGCCTTTTTCGCACTGGATGGTGTAAGTGCACGAGGATTCATCTGTTGCCATGCAATCAATACGGCAATAGCGATTACGGCTACGAGGGTAATCACATCGAGCTTTTTTGCCGTTTGAGAAGTGCCGGAATTAGTTTGATCAACTTCACTGTCTTTTTTAATCCCGTCGGGGGTAAGTTCATACGCCCATGAAAACAAGAGAGTAGGTATGATTCCAAGAATTAGTACTAAGGCAATGCCCGACATTATCCATTCAGGCAAATGCAATGCGGGGGTTAAGGTGTCGGCGACTTGTAATAACAACCAGCCAATAACCACGTAGGCCGCACCCACACGAATTACGTTTCTTCTTTTTAGCTCCTTAAGTAATTTCATTGGGTGTGACCCTCTACTTGCTTTACGCTATTTTTATTATTTCCTTACCCTGAAAACTCTAAAGCCCTAAATTGGTGATTTAAAGAGTACCTTAAAAGCCAACAAAAATTCTGTTGAAGCTCAGCTCGACTAGCGCGCTGTTATCATAGGTCGTTGGTTTGATTGCCTGCAGAAGACCCGCTGTTAACCTTCGCTCATATTCTTGTTTACCCATTTCTAAATGTGTCTGCACTGAATAATTAATCCAAGAGTCCGTTTTAGAAAGCCAGTCTCGTTATATCATACCAAGACTAGAGTGCTGAGTGTTTGACTATATACATCTTTCACCTTTTCCTGACATGCTTAGCTTAGGCTTGCTTTAAACCGATATTTACTCATTTTTACCGCTACCAATAAATCAAATCCAGATATACCAATGCAGAAAAATTTCAGTTATTCAACATATTACCGCAGTTGCTTAATGACACTATTAGTCTTCAGTTCTAGCCTGATGTCTTTTTCATTGTCTGCAAAACTAGACAACCAAGAAATTGAATTCGATATTTATTTGAATGATAAAAAAGTGGGTCAGCAAAGCGTCAAGATCAAGCCGACAGATGTTGGTGAGAATGTTGTAATAGAATCACAATTCAATATTAAGTTGTTATTCGTGAATGTGTTCTCTTACCAACACACAGCAAACGAAGTCTGGGCTGATTCTTGTTTGCATAGTATCGATACTACGACTAAAGAAAACAGCGATACGTTTTTTGTTCAGTCGAGTAAGATAGAGAACGGACTTGCCATCACTGGTAATCTTGGAACGCAAGATCTTCAAGGGTGCGTGCGTAGCTTCGCTTACTGGGATTTGCAGCGGCTCGATAGCGAGCAGCTTCTCAATGGGCAAACGGCTAAGTATGTACCAGCCAAGCTTGTGGCGAATGGGGAAGAGGAATTTCTTGTAAAAGACAAGGCAATAACGGCGGCGCGTTATACCCTTACCGCTGAAGGTTCTGATATTAATTTGTGGTACGACCAAAATCAGAATTGGGTTGGGCTGACCACCCTAGTAAAAGGTGGCCGGACACTTTCTTATCGTTTACGGCCTTGAACACCTCACCTCTTGCTATCAGCTTGGTATAATTATCCAATGTATTACATTGCAGGCTTGAACTAATGACCATACCCGTTGCAGGTAATCTGGAACAATTATTCCCGAACCTTTATCGCCTCTGTGCACCCAACCCAGGGCCGATGACTGGTCCAGGTACCAATACTTATCTCTATGGCGAAAAAGAGCTGGCTGTTTTTGATGCAGGGCCTGCTATGCCAGAGCATGTTGCAGCAATTCTAGCCGCACAAGACGCATTAGACGCACCCATCACCAAATTATTTGCCAGTCATACGCACAGCGATCATAGTCCCGCTATCGCAAAGGTCGCCGAGCAGCTTGGTGATGTAGAGTTGATTGGTATTCCGGCCTTTGCAGGCCAACAGTTTGAAGACTACAGTTTTAAACCAGACGTCAAACCACAAGACAATCAGTTGTTTGAATTACCCACTGGCGCAGTGCGTGCAATTCACACGCCGGGGCATGTGGGCAACCACGTGTGTTATTTAATTGAAGAACATAATTTACTCACAACAGGAGACCATTTAATGAACGGCTCCACGGTTGTGATTGTGCCGCCCAAAGGCAGCATGAAAGACTACATTGAGTCCTTACAAAAATTGCAGCATTACGCCATCGACTTTATGGCGCCTGGGCATGGTGGTTTGATCAAAAATCCAGCTGAGGTCGTTGAATGGACCATACAGCATCGCCTGCAACGTGAGGCAAAGGTGCTGGCGAATCTCAGTACAGTACCCATAGGCATCAGCCAATTGGTCGCGTGGGTGTATGACGATGTCGATGTCTCGCTGCACCCAATGGCGGAGTTGTCGTTGCACGCACACTTGATCAAATTGTCGTTAGACGGTCAAGTATCCGAATCTGAGCAGGCTTGGTTTTTAAGCACTCATACTTCACGCGAATAATGGTGTCAGCTAACCAAGCGCAAACTGTTTAAAATCTCTTTTATAAATCGAGGTTATCGAGCAGGCTTTTTGGACTCTGGATGCAAAGCCTTGCCCAATATGTGTTCTGAGCGGCTGAGTACGTGTGAACGGCTACCCGTGATTAAGGGGTCCGGGTCAGGTACAAGCGATTTGTCTTTGTCGGGGTAAGGCAGCTCGCTTAAAAAAAATCGCATTCCATCAAACGGGCGCGTTTCTTATCATTTGACCTCACAATTGTCCACGGCGTGTCTGCCGTATCGGTGTAGAAAAACATCGCCTCTTTAGCTTCAGTGTAGTCATCCCATTTATTCAGAGATGCATTGTCGATGGGTGACCGTTTCCATTGTTTTAATGGATCGGTTTTTCGCGCTGCAAATCGAATTGCCTGCTCTTCATCGGCTACTGAGAACCAGAATTTAAACATCCGAATACCAGAGCGAACTAACATGCGTTCGAAGTCGGGGCACTGGCGCATAAATTCGAGGTATTGGTTTGGTGTGCAAAAATTAATCACGCGCTCAACGCCAGCACGGTTATACCAAGATCGATCAAAAAAATTAATTTCACCGGCCGAGGGTAGGTGGTGAACATAGCGCTGAAAGCCCCATTGTGTCGATTCAGCCTTGGTGGGTTTTTCTAATGCGACAACGCGGGCCGCACGCGGGTTCAAATGCTCCATAAAGCGCTTGATTGATCCTCCCTTGCCAGCGGCGTCGCGACCTTCAAAAATAATAACTATTTTTTCACCGCTATCTTTTACCCAACGTTGTGCCTTGAGTAGCTCTGCCTGCAGTTCAGCTTTGTGCTGCTCGTAGGGCTTGCGAGGCATTTTGCTTTTATACGGATACTCGCCAGTTTCAAACGGATGACGAATCGCGTCTGCGTCACGGCGCATTCTGGCGATACCGCTAATCGTTTCTTCGCAGGCATCATGGTTATTGTGAGCGCTCTTATTGGCGTCTTTTACAACGCCGTTTACAAGCTTTTGTTTCGGCTGCTGCCCAAACTCTTGGTGATCATTATTGGCGTACTTTTCCCCATCGTGACAGCCTGCACCCCAAACGCGCAAAGCTGCTATCTTATGCAATAGGGAAATATAAGCTGTTTAACTAATCTGAAAATTGATGTAGATCAATTATGTGAGAGTTGTGTATAACTCAATAGATCAGGGCTCTGGTTGAAGTCTTTGGCCACAAGCAAGGCGTATCGACGATACTCATCTATAAAAGTAGAACTGAAAGTCACACGAGAGGTAGGCAGAAGGACGGTAAAGGCACCGCCCTTCTTGTCTATCTAATTTTTAGGCGTCGATACTACTCCCAAGTGAGGCATGTACTAGCCCGCCATCGACAGTGATGGTGTCGCCAACGACGTAGTCGCCCGCTCGGCTAGCGAGATAAATCGCAGCCCCGGCCATGTCCTCGGCGACTCCTACGCGTTTGCACGGTATTGACGCCGCGACATCATCTGCATGGTCCCGCGCTGCACGGTTCATCTCAGATGGAAAAGCGCCTGGCGCAATCGAAGTGACATTTATATGATCGCCGACCAAGCGTGCTGCGAGGCGTTTTGTGAGATAAATAAGGGCTGATTTGGAGGCGTGATAGCTATAGGTATCCCAAGGGTTTAAGCGCTGGCCGTCGATGGAAGTAATGTTGATTACTTTGGCGGGTTGGTTGGCGCTACCGCCGGCCATCAATGATTTGTGCAATGCCTGTAGTAAGAAGAAAGGCGATTTTAGGTTTAGATCCATCACCCGGTCCCAACCGTGTTCAGTGAAATCTTCAAATGGCATGCCCCATGCTGCGCCAGCATTGTTTACCAATATGTCTAACTTGGGCTCAGCTTTAGCAAAGGCTAAGGCTAACTCTTTGCAGCCAGCGACGTTACTAACATCTTGGGGCAGTGAGAAACACTTAGGGCCTAGCTCTTTGGCCACAGCATCGCAAACATCTGCCTTGCGCGAAGATATATAAACGGTAGCGCCTTGCGCAAGGAAGCCCTCGACAATCATTTTGCCAATGCCGCGTGAACCGCCAGTGACTAATGCCACCTTGCCATCTAGGGAAAAGAGTTTTGAAGTATCCATGAGTATTAATTTTTATCGAGAAAATAGATCCTGGATTTTAGCTTACATCTCCAGAAATTCCCAGTTGGGCTATAGACTAAGCAATATCCGTATCAATAGCATCGCTATACCATCATTGAATTTTAAGAATAACAATTAGTCCTTTACCTGCCCTGTGCCTATTACCTTCAACAGAGCAAAAACTATAGGACCTTAGGGGTCAAATCGTACGCCGTTACCGGCGATTTATCTAGCAGGTTAAAGTCCTGTCCGAGGAATTTTTCCATTCACCTCGGTAGCACCGCAGAGCAGCCTTTGAGTAATTGAAGGCTGTAAGATTTGCCTACCGTAAGCGGGACCTCAGGGGTCAAATTTGTTTATAATAGCAATTAATCGTAATGCTATAAGCGAATAAGCAGACCTGCCCGAATCAAGTTTCCTGATGCGTACTACCACCTGATGATCCGTGGCCGTGTTAGGCAGAATTCTTTCACAACGCGTCGGGTTTTGAGCAATTCTTAGCTACGTTGGAAGAAGCGAGTTCTCGGTTTTCAATTGAGGTTCACGCCTATTGCCTGATGACTAATCACTACCACTTACTCATCAAAACGCCTCCTGGCAACTTACCACGTGCCATGCGGCATATCGGCGGGGTTTATACACAGCGCTATAATCGTAACCGCAAGAACGGATGGGGCTTTGTTCCGCGGAAGGTATAAGTCAATATTGGTGGATAGTGATGAATATTTGCGCCATTTAAGTAAGTATATTCACTTAAACCCTATTCAAGCTAAAATGGTCGGACATTAAGATTCCTATCGTTGGTCTAGCTAGCTGCCTTTGTCGGCAAGCAAAAAGCACCGAGCTGTTTAAAAATGAATGAGGTTTACAATCAGCAAAATACTAGGCCAAACATCAAAAAGAAGTATCGCGAGTTTGCTGAAGAACAAGAGTTACTCAAGGATATAGTTGTGTTTTATAACACTGAGAGAACCTCGCCCGTCCTTGGTGATAAGCAGTTTGCAGAATCGGCGCTCACGTATATCGGTGAGTTTGATGCTGAAGTGTTGCGCGCTAATCGAAGACTAGGCAAGCCTATGATCGATGAATTGGTTTCACAGGTAGCAGTCTACTTTGACATGAAGATTGAATTTTTGACCAAGTCTGCCAAAGGTAGAGGCGCTAGTAATACTCCGAGGAAAGTTGCTATGTACGTCGCAAAGCAGTTAGGCGACCACCGTTTGAGTGACATAGCCGAGTATTTCGGGCTTCTGCATTATGGCGGTGTATCGAGTGCTATTTCAGATATAAGCAGCCGGTTGAGAGATGAGAAACAGCGGCGACAACAATTAAAAGATATTATAAAGAGACTTGATGACCACTAGGTTTTTCTCGTGCTGTAGACACCGCGTTGCTAGACCCGCCAGACGCGCTTACTTCGCCGAATTGACTTATCGGCGTCTGCGCTTCTAATGTATACCCATAAAGCCGCCTAACGGCAAACTAGTGCTTGTCTACTTTTAACCTCTGCTCGTGATCCGCCTCTGTTAGCGGGAACAAAGTATAGGCCCAGGCGCCGATCAATCCGACTACAACGGTGATCGAGGCATACAGAAGCGCCATGTTGTCGACGATTGCTAAATCGACCATGCCTGGCGTAGCGCCTTTAGGAAGTTGCACCACGCTGATGATCAACCCTGCGACTAAAATACCCAAGGCCCCAACCGTTTTTTGCATGAACCAAACACCGGAAGCAAATACGCCTTCAGAGCGTTTTCCGTGCTCGTGCTGATACGCATCAGTGACATCAGCCATTAAGGATGTAGTCAATATCATCGTGCAAATACCGCTAGACGTGCTGAGTATCATGAGCGTGAACAGGCTGGGGATGAGCATCGCAGAGCCGGGCGTTGGGAACAAGTCCAGCCAGCGGAGCCAATAAGGAAGCGTGCCCAACACCATCGCAGTTAAGGTACAGAAACAGGCCGCGCGAGCCTTGCCAAAGCGCTGTGAAATGGGGTTGACCGATAAAAAGGCGATGATCACGGCGATAAACAATAATAGTGAAAAATACAATAGGCCGCTCTGATCAACGCCCCACACATGCGGCAAAAGATAAGTGTTGAGCGCAAAAACAATACCTTGATTGGTGAATGCAAACACGCCAGCAAATAGCAAAAGCAAAAAGGGTTTAAAGCTGAGCGCCTCAAACATTTGTTTAAATGTCTCAGATGTTTCCAACTGGGCATGTGAACGGTGATAAGCAGCGACTACCCTTTTATGCGTTCCCGATGCGGCAACTAGGACAGCGAAAGCCATTAAGCCTGCGCCAAAAACGGCATAGATCGAATAACCATCACGGTTTAGCAAACCGACGGAGTATTCATCATTCGGAGTCAGGAATATCGCATAATTGAGTGCCATAATACCGAGCCCTGCACCCCAGCCAAACAGATAACGGAAGCGCGCAATACTGGTGCGATCATGATAATCGCTCGACAGTTCTGGCAGCATTGCTAGTTGCGGAACTTCGTTGAGAGATAGGCTAAGTCGAACCAGGGTGGCAAACCCCAATAGATAGAAAAACAAAACTGTTTCGCTGGCCTGCGGTGGGTTCCAAAGTAACAACCACGACAGCGCGATGGGTAAGGCCGAAGCGTATAACCAAGGATGGCGACGGCCAATGCGAGTGCGCGTACGATCAGTCATTCGGCCAATTATTGGGTCGACGAAGGCATCGATGACCAGCGCCAACGCTATCGCTAGACTAACCAAATCTGCACGCAGACCGATGACTTGGTTGTAATAAAACAGCAAAAAAGCGGCAAAGCCATTGTCCTTGATGCCATAGGCGACAGAGCCAAAGCCATACAGAATTTTTGTTTTTAAAGGAAGGGAATCCGTTTTATTATTCATTTAAGCTTCGCACGCATGAATCTAGAGTTTATAAGAGCGATATCATAAGTTTACAGATTCTAATGACACACAGCCTTGGTAATATGCGTCGTCAGTATTCCATAGGCCCTTGTAGAACTCAAATTGGGCCGAATAATTTAACAGAATTGCGGCAGATTACTATCAAAATCATAACAATTACTGTTACCCCCCAACTTATTTACTCAGTAAAAAAGAGTTTAGCGCTGCTACAGCCTGCTACCCACTACCGTAGGTGATCGCTTGACCATACTTAGCCGCTTAAATAAGCCAGGAGGTCAAAAGTAGATTCGCTTGTGATAGCGACTTTAGCCAAGTAAAAGCCAAAAAGGTGATGGCTATCGTGAATCAAATAGTAACCGGAGGCAGTCTGTCTACTTATGCAACTATCTCCGATAGTGGCTGCAGAGTTGAGAGAAAGTTTTGTCAGCAATGTGGCACTCCTATGGTTTGGACAGGAGAAGGTTTTCCATCCGTAGTACTCATTTCTCTAAGCAGTCTTGATGACCCTGAGGCTTACCGACCGGTGCATGAAGGTTGGACGGACAGCGCAGTATCACGGTGCCGTATACCAAAGGGCATTCAAAGTTTTCCTGGTCGACCCGGTAATCCTCCCATTTTTAACTGACACCAAAAGTAGAGTTTATGCGGCCATCAAGGGAGGTCGCCCACCATTCGCTTTATGCGGTCTTTCGTGATTATAAAACCAAAGCCAATTTGTTGCATAGTTT
>JBLHMH010000005.1:0-45873 GCA_047621785.1 Polaribacter sp.
CTCGGCATCTGGGTCCTGTAAGCCTTGCACCACAATCTGATCGGCCCGCCATTGCGCCGATGTCACTAGCATCCCTGGAGTCTCACGCAAGTAATGTTTCAATGTAGCTAGCTTTGTATGTTTATCGGCCCATTGACTGAATAGATATATCGCTAGCAGCACTAATCCGCCTACTACAATTTTACTTGCCAATGATGCTTCACTGGGTTCACGACTGGCATATTTTAAGCGCAATTGCAGCAGCGGACGCATATGCAAATCTACGCCCTCGAATTCAGAAGAATCGCCATCAAAACTGGAAATTTCCTTAGAAAAATTTGTTTGTATCTGGTCTAAACAATTGTTTAATTGAAGTTTAAGAGATTCGGGTGCGTCGCCTAAAATAACGCAGGCCAACATCACTTTAGCACTATGAGCAACCCAAATATTATGTGCGCCAACCTTTAGATCGGTAAGACGGTCTGACTCTCGATTTGAAAACGAATCTTGGACAAAACTCTGAATGGCGGCGAACATTGCGCTTACCGCGTCGCTATCCAGCGAAGAGGTACCGCTTGCGGCACATTCAGCAATCAATAGGCCGGTTTCTCGATCAATCAAATAGAGATGCTCTACTCTATACAACAAAGCCTTACGCAAGACCAGCTCAGCGTAAGGCACACCAGTTCGAGCCGATTCAAGTCGCGTGCGTAAGCCGCTGATTGACGTCGCTGACGCCACCGTCTGGTTAATAGTTGTCAGCAGCGAACTAATTGCTTGTGATATAGCTAAGCGGATAGACGGCGCAATCGCAGGGTACAAAATATCGGCGTATTCCGCAGTGTCAGATCGTATAGCTCGCTTCAGACCTTGAGAAACAGGTTTTGCGAGGGCATCAATTATATCATCACTATTTTCTAAACCTTTCGTGATCGCGGGCGCAAGTACTTCTGCTACATCTCTAGTGCGTGCATCGATACTTTCAACCCTCTCCTTCAGCTCAGATAGTTGCTCCGAATTATCGCCTACAATAATGCGTCTAAGTTCGTCTATTTGACTCATGTAGCAAGCTCGACCTAAAGGACGATTAGGGCTTCAAAGACAAAGACAACACACATCATGCACAAACCTAGTTGCCGCGAAGTTTAATCGCTACTTCATCTAACATAAGCGCTAGGGACTGGCGACCCACTTTGTCATTTTGCAACTCTTGCTTTTGGATCTCAACTTGAGCCACTAGGTCTTTTTGCACCAACAATACCTGGTCTACCATTTCTTGATGCTGCTCATCCATACTGGCTTTAATTGCCGACAAATCTTGATTTGCTTGATCTTCCATTAGACCAATGGAATGTTGTAGGGCCGTTTCAGCTTTTTTTAACATTTCTTGTAAGGCTCGCAACTCAGTATCACGGTCATGTTGTTCACTGACGATTCTCTGATCGAGCTTTTCCAGTGACTTATTAACCATTTCATCCATGCTGCTGATTTTTTTAGTCAAACGCTCTTTAAGCTGCTCTACATCGACTTCTAAACGAGATTCTAAGTCAGCAAATCGTTGTTCGAAGCTTGCAACGTACTTACCGAATAAAATATCCCGTACTTTTTCTATGTCACCAAGACCTGGATTAATAATCTCTGCGCTATGCCTCTTATTATTCTCCGTCATTAATAACCTCCCATTACACACTGATTGTATTAATTTTTTACTAAACCCGTCTAAATACTCAAACCCCTTACACTATACCAAAAAAACCTATCTAGATAATATTGTCTAAGCGATAACCATTGCGATAGACCGACGTTAACTTCCAGTTCTTTTCATCTTCCAAGCTTAATTTAGTACGTAAACGACTAATATGAGTATCAACCGTGCGCGTATTGATAGCAGCACTGGTTCCCCATACCATTTGTAGCAAATGCCCTCGAGAGATAATACGACCAATGTTTTTGAATAAAAACAGAGTTAATTCATACTCTCTTTGGGTCATCTCGAGCAACTCTCCATTTCGATACACGTGCCTGAGTCTCGTATCTATAACATAGGGTGGAAGATCATAAATATTTGCAGTGTTTTCTTCGCCAAAACCCATTCTGCGTGCAATAGCGTTAACCCTAGCGAGGGTTTCCATCTGCCTCACTGGTTTCGCCATATAGTCGTCTGCCCCAGCTTCTAAGGCCTCAACAATATCCTCCTCGGCATCACGTTGAGTTATAAATATCACAGGCACCACTTGGTCTAGTTGAGCTCGCAGATGCTTAAGTACTTCCAGCCCACTGGTTTTAGGAACCATCCAATCCAAAATCACCAAGTCATAGCTATCTTTACTATACGCACGAATAAATGAGAAACCGTCGTAATAGGCATCACAGTAATGGCCATGCTCTTCAAGCCACAGCACCAACAAGTCTGATTGTTCACGATCATCTTCTAATATGACAATACGCATAGCACTCCTAATTTAATAAAGATCAATTTATTATTATTTCATTATTCATTGTAGAACACCTCCCGCAAAATAACTGAAACCATCTGCGATAAAGCCATTTTTAAACAATGATTATCTCATGTATCTGCTATTTATTTATCGTGGCATATCAACTTTGGAAATGCTTCTAATTCAGCTTAGCCTAAATATCGCCAAAACATTGTATGATTACCCAATAGGACCATTCAATGTCAAATCTTGCAACATAACACTACAAGACATTACCCACTATTCCTAATCTATTTTGATATGCTTAAGTATCAAGCTCTATCATAACTGGATATCTTGTACAATTAAGCCTGTAAGATGGCTGGTAAGCCAAAAATCATAATGACACTGGGAAAGTGATGAATATATTACAAGAAACTCTGCAGGCTCAAGACGGACGGGTCGTCGAAAAACTGGCATCACAGCTTGGCATAGAAGCAGGACAAGCGCAAAAAGCCTTATCAAACTTAATCCCAGCCGTTGCCGGAGGAATTAAAAAAACCTCACAATCGACTTCTGGCATTGAAGGCTTATTAAGCAAAGTCCGGAGCAATCAAGAACGGCGTAAATCGCTTGAGATGCCAGACATTCTCGCTAAGCCTAATGCAACTCAAGTAGGAAATGAGATGTTAGACGATATGTTTTGCTCGAAAGAAGTGAGCAGAACCATTGCAAAGCAAACGGCTCAATCGACCGGCATAGATCTCAGCACTCTAAAAAAATGTTGCCATTAGTCGCTGGCTTAGCAATGTCTTCATTGAACAAGCACGGCGAGTCCAACAATGCCGAAATAGGTGGATTACTCGGTGGCTTAAGCGGCGCATCCAACGCAGTTCAACCACGTAATGGTGGCTTAGTTGGCTTGCTCAGAAGTCTGTTTAAAAAAAACGACCTTCAGCAGCCGGCAAAAGCAGTTTGGAATCTCTGCTGGATTTCGACGGCGATGGCAATATTGCTGATGACGTTATGGATTTGGTTAAAAAATTACTCTAAGACGCTCCTGGTGTTTCGACCCCGTTGCATTAACCACCAGCAATTAGTCTAAACAGCTTACTCATTGGCCAATGCAGTATCAATACACCAAGCGTAAGCGTAAGCTCCATTCAACACAAACTTATTACCCTGACTATTAATATATGCCTGACAACAACAAACTTCTAATTGGCGGCAATGGCTCTGCAACCGTTTACTTAGACGCCAGTATGGCAAACCGACACGGCATGGTTGCAGGTGCAACTGGCACCGGAAAAACTGTGACCTTGCAAATTTTAGCAGAGAATTTTTCAAAGATCGGCGTACCGGTTCTTCTATCGGATGTAAAAGGAGATGTGTCTGGTATAGGAAAAGCAGCTAAGCCACACCAAAAAATTGATGAACGTATTGCCACCATTGGCATTGACGATTATCAAATGTCCCCTAGCCCAGTTGTGTTTTGGGATTTATTCGGTAAAAAGGGTCACCCCATTCGAACCACTGTCAGTGAAATAGGTCCGCTGCTGCTGTCTAGCTTATTAGAATTAAACGACATCCAAACCGGGATTATATACTCCTGCTTTAAGATTGCGGATGATGAAGGCATGTTGATTCTTGACCTCAAAGATCTGCGCTCAATGCTTACATGGATGGCTGACAACCGCGCCAATCTAAAAGGAGAGTATGGAAATATTTCGACCGCTAGTATTGGTGCCATTCAACGCGGCCTATTGGTCTTAGAAGAACAAGGGGCTGAATTCTTACTGGGAGAACCCGCCGTTGCTCTGGCTGATTTAATGAGTCACGATTTTAGCGGTCGCGGGGTGATTAACATTCTTGATGCTAGCAAGCTTATTCAAACATCACCCAAATTGTATTCGACATTTCTACTTTGGTTGCTCTCTGAGTTGTTTGAAACCTTGCCAGAAGTGGGCGATGCTGATAAACCAAAATTCGTCATGTTTTTTGATGAAGCCCACCTACTATTTGACGACGCACCTCGGGTATTAGTCAAGAAAATAGAACAAGTGGTGCGCTTGATTAGATCTAAAGGCGTGGGTATATATTTCATCTCGCAAAGCCCCTTGGATATTCCTGAAGAAATTCTCGGGCAACTCGGATTAAAAATTCAACATGCTTTGCGCGCATTCACACCGAAAGATCAGAAAGCCGTAAGAATTGTAGCCAATACCTTCAGAGCCAATCCAGCAATAGACACAGGACAAGTAATTACCGAGCTAGGGGTTGGTGAAGCATTAGTTTCAGTTCTCAATAGCGACGGCATCCCAACCCAGGTTGAGAAAATTCTTATTCGGCCACCTGAATCACGAATTGGTCCTATGAACAAAATTGAACGAACTGAGCAAATCAGCCGGTCACCTTTTAAAGGCCGCTACGACATACCGCTTGACCGAGAGTCGGCCTACGAAATGTTAATTGCGCGAGCCAAGCAAGGCGCAGCGCAAGAAGAACAAATTGAGCGCGAGGAGCAATCGCGAGAACAAGCAGAGAGAGCCGCTCAAACTTCCGAGCATTCTAGAGCTCGTCGCTCAAGTCGCCAGACTCCCACTGAGGCCTTTGTCAAGAGTGCAGCTAGAGCAATCGGTTCACAACTTGGGCGGCGCATGCTGCGTGGTATTATGGGCTCGATATTTAAAGGCTAGGCTACCATTCATAGAACACATCAAATCCAAATTTTAGCGTAATAAAAGCTGATTAAAGGTGTTTTTCCGAGGCCCTAGATAAGCTATAATCAGTCCCGTTTTTAGCGTCAACAACCATTCAACTCGAGCTCAAATTACTTTCTGAGTTTGAACCATAATAATTTATCGTCCTGACAGATCAGACCAAGGTGCTTTAATGAGTGAAGAACAAATGAACGACTCGACGTTTAGTCGCCTATTTATCATTATGATAATAGTAATGACCGTACTCACAGCTGTGATTATGGTTTTGGCTTCTTTCGCCGCAAGCGATGTGAATGCCGAGCTAGACGCACGTAGTGATGTAGAAAATAGCGCCTCTATCGAGAGCAGAATAGCGCCGGTTGGACAATTCGCAACCGAAGTGGCTGAAGCGGGGCCCGTCGCAGCACCGATAACTCTAACTGGCGCAGATGCCTATGCGAGCTGTGCTGCATGTCATACAGCGGGAATCGTTGGCGCACCTAAGCTAGGCGATCCGGCTGCATGGTCTATACGAATCGGTCAAGGCGTTGAAACATTATATGATCACGCAATTAACGGCTTTCAAGGAAATGCCGGGATGATGCCTGCCAAAGGTGGCAATGTTGCATTGAGCGATGATTCTGTCAAAGCTGCGGTCGATTATATGTTACAGCAATCGCGATAAAGTCATTTAAATCAGATAGTTATTAGTAGACAAGCAATAAAAACCCCGCTAGTAGCGGGGTTTTTATTGTGCGCATTTTATTGCGACTACAATCAGTCCTACTTGGCTCGTAAAACTTTACTGGAAAATCGTCCTACTGTTCCCAACCATGTATATCTAACCTTTTTGCAATATCCCTTACCTAACAAAGGTTAAACGTATCTCTGCCTGATCCGCTTGCTCGTCTTCGCGGTCTGCTGTTAGTTGCTTGATAGCCACACCATATTGATTCTGCAATGTATCGACCCACCTTACCCAATTATTGAAACTAACCTCTTCAAGAACTACGCTGACCTCCTGGTTATTCGCTGCAGGCACCATTTGCTGAATCGCACCCCTAACACCGCTGGCTCTCGCAGTCTGCTCAACAACGGCCATCAGCGATTGATTCTCACCGTTGAACTTTTGCGCCCTGGTAGCTCCCCCTTGTTTAAGCAGTTCTGACTGCTGACGCATCCACACTAAATCTGTGCGCTTAGACGGGAGGGCCTTCTCCATATGATCAAGCGCAGCGTGCCATGGTTGCAAAACAAACGCATAACTCAATATTAATATAATCAAAGGGCCGCCCCAACCCAATATCAATCTTTCGCGGGGTTGTAATTGCTGCCAATTCTTTAAAAACGTTTCAAACATAATTTATTCCTGAATGCCAACAATCAACCAGACGTTAAACTGTAAGTCGCCATTATTTCACCATCGTCTGCTGCTGAAGACTGCAGTTTAGCGGTAATTTTGGGACGCGCATTTAATTGAATAGTGAGTAAGTCGACTTGTGAAAAATCGTTTAGTTGGCAAGTAATAATCAGCGCTGAATCACGATAAACCATATTTGCTAAAGTAACATTCTGACGCTTTAGCACAGCAGCGGTTTCAGCCAACATCATCTGCACAGTGCTGGTTTGCGGTTCCCCGTTGATTCGGATTAATGCCTGCTCCAGCATAAAGCGTTCTTTAGTAGGTTCCACATAGGCTATTTCTGGAAACGCATCTTTGACAATCCACTGCTGTTCTGCATCGATGCTGGCAATCTCAGAATGCAGTGCAAAGTAACGATAGCTATCATACATTCCGGTAATTAACACAGCAGCTAGCAATAACCCGGCAGGAACCGCAAACGATCGCCATAAGATATGACGAACCGAAGGCCTGAACTCATCACTAAAAAGATCGTAGGCGCTGACCGGACTATGTTCTAACCAATGCGCTGCCTTATTCCCAAATGGCCAATGACGAAAGTCACGGTCAGGGTTCGCTGCAATCAACTTTTCAGTCAGATCCTGATCGTTAACCGCAATGGTTGCTGACAAGGGTATATCCATTAACCATACGTCCAGGAAGTCCGGATCGATACAAACACCACCTAAACTTCGGTGGTTTGCAATTATTTGCGGCTGCCAGTTGACTGCCTGTACGTGATTGGCTTGCGACTCGTCAGGATCATAGACAGGGACACTGGCCAACGCTAAGCTACAATTAGCTGCGTCATGAAATGGAATCAATGAATGGTTGGGAACTAGCCGATCGAGCGGCAACTTATGCTGATTCGCCAAAGACTGCCATTCGCGCATTTTCTGCTTCGCGACAATATAAACAGTGCATTCCGCATTTGCTTTCCATTGTGGGCAGACAAAATGTAAGCCCTCTACATCCTCCGATATAGACTCCTCTAGGGCATAAGGTATGGCTGTCTGAAACTGTCTTTTCGACTTCGCTGGTAAACTAACCCGATGGGCAGTAACCCATTCGCCGGGCACTACGCCGACTAATTCTTCTTCGTCAGATACTGGGTAATCGCCAAGACTTGGGGCTTCTCCAAAAGCCTCAACCTTTTGACTACTGACTCTAACCCACTCAAACGGGGCTTCTATTCTCACGTACAATTTCATCGCAAAGCGTACTCTGTTCTCGGGTTAATATCGTCACCTTAGGGGTAGTGCCACCATTTGGATTGGCTCCTTCACGCAGGACGATTGTTTTCGTACAATAGAGATAGCCGCCAAGCTTGACCCGGGTATTGATTTGAAAAAATTGGCTGGTGGCCTGTAGCATATTTCTAACATAGTTTCCGCCCGCCGGTCTAGTGTCAATAATAGCATTGTTTGCTTGCTGAATATTGGCACTCTGAAAGCCTTGAAAGCCTTCTCCAGTCCGTTGCGACAGAAACGCCGCTACTGACCCAGTATCAATCACAGGCACCGCGCTCATGGCGGCCAAAACCTGTGTGGAAGTGGTATTTATATTGATCTTTGCGGTGTCGATAGGCAACACGGTGACATACGGTTTAAGCGCGTTTATGACCTCTTCAGTAAAGCCTTCGACGAAACGCAACTCACCGAGGGTAGTTAGTTTTTGGTCTGCAGCATGGTATGGCGTTCGTTTAATCCGGTAGTCTGAGCTTTCGGCACCATTGGCACTTGTCTCTTTATTCTCATCTATCCAATCAACCAGTGCAGCATATAATTTTTCACGTTCATCAAAATCGCCTACCTCGAGAATGCTCAGTAGATTCAAGAAGATGCTTTTTTGGTCTCGTTTTAGTTTTGGATCTTTGACCGCAAGATTATTTAGATTATAGCGCCCCATTAGATCCACCAACTGAAACTCCAAAACGGCATCATTACCGAAATCGATAACGGGTAGTTTTTCGCGTTCACGCTGCCCACTAGGGTCCAGAGAAAAGCCACTTCCTCCTTCTGGCTGACCCTCGGGATCTTCCCCAAAGCGGGCCCAGCTCTCACCCCAATGATCTGTAGTTCGATCAGGGTCATCGTGTAATACCCTCGCTGCCCAGGCATCAACCCCCGATGCATATTGATAACCCTGCTCGGCGACATTCTGATTTGCAATGCGGCGGATCAATAAATGCTGCTGCTCTACCAGAAAGCCCAGCAAGGTCACCATCAAAGCAATAATCAGCATTACTGTGATAATTGCTAAACCCTTTTGCTTATTTATATTAAAACGCGCAAATTGGATAGTTATTAAACGATTACTCATGTTATTTGGGAGCCTGTGCATTTAGAACCGCCTCAGTCGCCGCATCGCTGTCCGCACCCAGCATCGAAAAAACCCATCGATACTCAATACCCTTACCCAGTTTGACGGTCACATCGATTAAATCTGGTAAACGTTTTTGCTCTTCCCAATCGCTATCCGTCTTTTCTCTACCGTCGGCAATATGACTGACTTTTATCTCGACATCTTCCACATTCTCGAGAAGAGATTGAATCATAACTCTAGTGTCGACTTCAGGGTCCATTACCGGGAACTGTACCCGTTGTAACACCCCGTCTACCAATTGCCAGCGCACACGCCGTGGTACCGCCAATCCCTGCAAACTAAGGTCAGAATATAAGGCGGTTAAATCAATCAAGTAATCGTCATTAATACTTAATGTCGTTTTGCCAACGTCACCATACTCATCTTTAGAAAGTCGGTTTGACGCAAAGCGTAAATCGTTGGCCAAAAACTGAAAGGTTTTTTGCAGCCCCGATATCTGCTGATGTTTTTCGTCTACTCGCTCACGCATATCCAAAAACTGTAACAGAGCCGGAAATACAATCGAGGCTATCACCCCAAAAATGGCAACCGCAACCATAATCTCCAGCAAGGTGAAACCACTGCTCGACTTAAATAGATTATGCTCTGGTCGGCTGATTATCGTCAAAATACGTCGCTGATGGCGGTGGTCATGGTCACGTATGGGGGCGCTTGGCGGCGGCGCTCATCCTTGACCGTCACGGTCAGTAAAAAGACACGCTCTATATCGGTCTTTCGAATTTTACTCTGTGCGCGCCATTTATGCCCGCCCATATCTACTACTTCGGAAGTGCTCCCCTGTTTTATTCTATTAATCTTGGAGTCGTGGGAAATTAAGGCAATCTGATTTGAAGCCACCCACGAAGCCATAACGCGCTTTTCTAAACTACCAGCAACTTGCGTATGTTGGTTCATAGCCTCGGCTACCGACAGCACGCCGATTGCCACGATAGCCAGTGCGATCACTATCTCGATGAGAGTGAAGCCTTGTTGAGTATTTAGCCTATGATTGTGGCGAAGCGAATTGAATGTCGCATTAGCCATTAAAGCAAACCCGAAGTCTTTGTCGTTTGAGCCAACCGACCTTTGTCATCAAGATAGACAGTCACCGCACTCTCATCACCGATAAAAGATGCTTCAAAGGGCGTGATCTCACCCAGCGAACTAATCAGTACCACAGGCCCATTGCTGCCAGTATCATCTTCATCGTCATCTTCGAATTGCTCGAACACTTGCCATTTCATGCTGACGCCATTCTGCACTTTTCTTGGCTTTAACAAGCCGTCCGCATAAATTGCAGGCTGACCACCCTCAGCTAACATACTACGAAAACTATAACTACCTAATTTAGTATTAACATTTAATAAATAGTTCTGACCTGCAAGAATTGCTTCATCACGAACCTCATTGACAACCGCATGAAAGCGCTTGGCTTCAAGCCTCGCCATTCGATCAGTATCTCGAGAAAGAGACATACCCAAGAAAGCCACCATGGTGCCTATGATGAAAACAACAACGATGATCTCAATTAAGGTAAAACCAGCCGATCTCCCACTCTTGAGGTGTGGCTTCGACCATGAATGAGGCTGCGAGACAATCATGAAATATTAGCGGTTATTGATGATTAAACGATAGTAACACCCACCAGCTAAAAGCGTGCAGAGTAAACTCAAATTAACCCAAGTCAGATTCCGCTTAACGTGCAAAATCACGCATTCAAGAAACAGAGTCTTCTGCCGGGATGGCTAACGCCACCGATTTCAAAGCAATCTAACCAATTAGAAAAACCCTACTCCCACTCAATCGTGGCCGGTGGTTTACCTGATATATCGTAAGTTACACGGCTGATGCCGCGCACTTCATTGATAATTCGATTAGAGATATTTTGTAAAATATCGTAGGGAATATGTGCCCAGGTCGCTGTCATAAAATCAACCGTCTGTACTGCGCGAAGCGCGACTACATAATCATAGGCACGATTATCACCGACCACACCTACAGACTTTACCGGCAAAAACACTGCGAAGGCTTGGCTGGTTTTCTCGTACCAGCCTGTTGCATAAAGTTCTTGCATAAAAATAGCATCAGCCTGACGCAGCACATCGGCAAACTCTTTTTTTACTTCGCCTAGAATACGAACACCCAGCCCCGGCCCAGGAAACGGGTGTCGATTAATCATCTTGGCGGGCAATCCTAATTCCAAGCCTATTTTACGAACCTCGTCTTTGAATAACTCACGTAAAGGTTCGAGCAACTCTAGCTCCATATGCTCCGGTAAACCGCCTACGTTATGATGCGATTTAATGACTTGCGCCTTGCCGGTCTTGGAAGCGGCAGATTCAATCACATCAGGGTAAATTGTGCCCTGTGCGAGCCATTTCGCGTTCTCAATTTTTTTCGATTCTTCTTCAAATATCTCTACGAATACACGGCCAATGACCTTACGCTTAGCTTCAGGCTCATCGACCCCTGCAAGTTCAGACAAAAAGCGTTGCTGGGCATTCACTCGAATAACTTTAACGCCCATGTTTTCTGCAAATGTTTGCATAACCTGATCGCCTTCATCTAATCGCAATAGACCATTGTCGACAAAAATACAGGTCAACTGATCACCCACCGCCTTGTGCAACAAGGCCGCAACGACAGAAGAATCAACACCACCAGACAAACCTAGGATAACGTGGTCTTGACCCACTTTAGCCTGGGCCTGGGCAATCGCATCTTGAATAATATTACTGGACGACCAATCATTCGCACAGCCACAAATATCGTGTGCAAATCGGCTCAATAATGCTTCACCGAATTCGCTGTGCGTTACTTCAGGATGAAACTGAACGCCGTAAAATTTTCGTGATTCATCTGCAATGGCACATAGAGGTGCGTTCGCGCTTTGCGCAATAACCTTAAAGCCCTGCGGTAATACGCTGACTTTATCGCCATGACTCATCCATACGTCTTGAGACGATTCAGTTATCAAACGATTAGCTTCGCAAAGGTTTACCTGAGCGTGACCAAACTCTCTCTTATTTGAGGTTTCTACTTCACCACCCAACATTGCAGCCATGCACTGCAAACCATAGCAAATACCCAATACTGGGATACCTAATTCAAAGAGCCCATCAGGCGCTCGAGGAGTTGACTGTTGTGTGACGGTAGATGGCCCACCTGACAAAATGATGCCTTTTGGTTTAAAGTCAACAATGGTGTCTAAGGGGCTATCATAGGCCCATATTTCGCAATAAACGCCCAACTCACGAATTCTACGCCCAATCAATTGGGTGTATTGAGAGCCAAAATCGAGAATAAGAATTTTGTCGCTGTGTAAATTACTCATGGATATGATTGCTGTATGAATTGCTACGAATTAGAAAATGCAGTATTGGTAAGCTTGGCCAGCATTAAGCATAAGCCCGCATCTGCAGCGAGAACGTTAGATACGTCGCTTATCTAGCTAATTAGCTTCTATAGTTAGGGGCTTCTTTGGTAATCGTTACGTCATGCACATGCGATTCAGCAACACCAGCACTGGTGATTTGTACAAACTTACAATTCTTACGCATTTCGGCCATGTTAGCGTTACCTGTATAGCCCATACTTGAGCGCAGGCCGCCCATCAACTGATGGATGATATTGATCGCCGGGCCCTTATAGGGAACCCGGCCTTCAATACCTTCTGGTACCAGCTTATGAGACTCAGACTCATCTGCCTGAAAATATCTATCCTTGGAGCCTTGCTCCATAGCACCGATCGAGCCCATGCCACGATAAGACTTATAAGAACGACCTTGATACAAATCGATTTCGCCAGGTGCTTCATCAGTACCGGCCAATAAGCCGCCGACCATAACGCAATTGCCGCCGGCCGCTATGGCCTTTGCTATATCGCCAGAAAAACGTAAGCCGCCATCTGCGATCAATGGTACTTCATATTTTTTCAGTGCACGAGCAACATCATAGACCGCGGTAATTTGCGGCATACCTACGCCAGCGACCATTCGAGTCGTACAAATAGACCCAGGGCCAATTCCGACCTTGACAGCATCAGCGCCCGCCTTAACTAAATCCAGTGCTGCCTCTGCAGTGGCGATATTGCCGCCAATAACTTGTACCTGCGGATAGTTTGATTTAATTCTTCTTACCACATCGATAACGCCCACAGAATGACCGTGTGCAGTATCAACCACTATCACATCTACCCCGGCCGCTACTAGTAAGTGAGCTCGCTCATCCGTGTCTGCGCCAACACCAACAGCAGCGCCAGTACGTAAGCGGCCATTACTATCTTTGCTAGCATCGGGATGGTCGGTAGACTTTTGAATGTCCTTAACCGTGACTAAGCCGCGTAGCTTGAATTCATCATCGACTATCAAAACTTTTTCTATTCGGTGCTCATGTAACAAATATTGAATTTCGTCCTTGCTGGCACCTTCTTTGACCGTAATAAGACGATCTTTTTGGGTCATGGCTTTTGCAACAGGCTCATCCAGACGCGTTTCAAAACGAAGATCGCGTGAAGTCACAATGCCGACTAGATTATCGCCATCAACCACCGGCACCCCTGAAATATGGTGGCGTCGGGTAAGTTCAATAACGTCGCCAATACTAGTTTGCGGTGATACCGTAATAGGATCACTGATCACGCCACTCTCGAATTTCTTCACTTTAGAGACATGGTTGGCCTGCAGCTCAGGTGTCATATTCTTATGAATGACGCTGAGACCGCCCTCTTGTGCCAAACAAATGGCCATATTAGCTTCGGTAACGGTATCCATTGCAGCAGATAGCAACGGAATGCCCAGTCGAATTTCGCGGGTGAGTTGGGTGGACAGATCGACGTCACGAGGTAGAACCGCCGACTTTGCCGGGGTCAAAAGAACGTCATCAAAGGTGAGTGCTAGTTTGATATTTTCCATCGCGGAATTATACGCAGGTTAATTTTAGATTCAAGATCTGCACGCACAACAAATCTTAATCTTTTGACATGTTTGATCAGCTGGTCCGGCGAGTCAAGCCCGCGCAGGCTGCTAAAGTCTCTACGCAGGTATTTACAACAGCAACTTTAACCAACTTTGATAATCTTTAAGGTGTTGGTGTGACCATCAACGCCAACCAAGTCACCATAGGTTATTGCCACATGATCACCAGACTTCAGCTCGACTAATCCGCGTATGGTTTCAATCGCATCGCTGAGCAAATCATTGCGGTCTTCCTCGAACGGCAAATGTGCAGACAACACACCCTTGTACAGCGCAACTCTATTTAGAGTCGGCTGTTTTGACGACATTGCAACCATCGGTAGATGAGTCTTAATCCTCGACATCCAAAGCGCAGTGCTGCCCGATTCGGTTAGGCAGACAATAGCCTTAATTGATTTAAAATGATTCGCCAAGTACATTGAAGCCATGGCAATCGACTCGTCAACATACTCAAAGTTACATTCAACGCGATGCTTACTGACCTGGGTGAGTTCATTTTTTTCGGTTGCAATAATTACATCATAGACAGTCTTGACCACCTCTAACGGGAACTCACCCACAGCGGTCTCGGCTGACAACATAACTGCATCGGCATAGTCAAAAACGGCATTGGCAACGTCAGAAACTTCTGCTCGAGTCGGCACCGGACTGCTTATCATACTCTCCATCATTTGGGTCGCCACAATCACAGGTTTATTCAGAACACGTGCTCGTTGGACAATTTGCTTTTGAATGGATGTAACACTCTCAAAACCAATTTCAACCGCCAAATCACCGCGTGCAACCATCACGCCATCAGAAGCATTAATCATTTCATCGATCAATTGCTGGCTCGCCACCACCTCCGCACGCTCAATTTTAGAAATGAGCTTAGCGTTGCATCCGGTTTCATCTAGAAGTCGTCGAGCATCCAACATGTCTTGCGCATTGGATGGGAACGACACACAAAGGTAATCAATATCTTGCGTGCTAGCGAATTTGATATCGCCCAAGTCCTTTGGGGTCAGCGCATCCTCTGCAAGCCCGCCGCCTTTTAAGTTGAGCCCCTTACGTGAGGACAAGACGCTACCCACGGTCACTTTAGTGGTGATCGCATTGCCTACCACTGAAACTACCTCAAGTTGAACTCGCCCGTCGTCGAGCATCAGAATCCGACCCGGACCACAACTTTGGGCCAAAGTTGCGCAGCGATAACTCACGCCTTGTGCGCTACCCAGTTCGTCGTCTATATCCGAATCGAGAAGCAGCACCTGCCCCACTGTGAGTTTAATTTTTTCTCCAACAATCGCACCAATTCTTATTTTTGGACCCTGTAAGTCTCCTAGAATACAAACCGACTGCTGCAAATTATCCGCAGCAGTTCTCACTGATGCAATCGCCTGCGCATGAGAATCCAGCGAGCCGTGTGAAAAATTAATCCTAAATACGCTACAACCGTTTGCTATCAGCTGCTCTAGCATTTCGACATTACTGGATGCGGGTCCTAGAGTCGCGACAATCTTTGTGCGATTAGCGTTGTTAATTTTGTAATTATTTTTCATTAAATGATGATTCCAAGTCTAATTTAGTTGCTTATTGATCAATATCTTTATGCTATGCGCACAATAGTGTAACAATATTACAGGGGTATGTTAATCACTAATACATCGAAGAATGGAGCTTCAAGCTTTGCTACAATTTTAGTCCGCAGGAACGCCTTGGGTCGTAGTCATGCTGAAGTTAAAGTTTTGAAACAGCCTGGAAAAACTAAAGAAATAAAAAAGACCGTAATACGCAAGTACACGGTCTTTTCTATTTTCAAAGCACAGCCTTTAGCTCACTGCCAAACCAGCCTTAAAAGCCTTTAGCCCGCTGCCAGAGCAGCCTTAAAAGCCCTTAGCCCGCTGCCAGAGCAGCCTTAAAAGCCCTTAGCCCGCTGCCAGAGCAGCCTTAAAAGCCCTTAGCCCGCTGCCAGAGCAGCCTTAAAAGCCCTTAGCCTGGCTGCCAGAGCAGCCTTAAAAGCCCTTAGCCCGCTGCCAGAGCAGCCTTAAGAGTGCTGCCCATTTCAGACGGATTCACGGTTACGTGAACCCCAGCATCTCTTAGTGCATCAATCTTAGACTGAGCGGTACCTTGACCACCAGAGATGATCGCACCAGCGTGACCCATACGCTTTCCAGGAGGTGCTGTTACACCTGCAATGAAACCGGCAACCGGTTTGGTCATATTTTCTTTGATCCAAGCAGCACATTCTTCTTCATCTGTACCACCGATTTCACCACACATCACTACAGCTTCAGTTTCTGGGTCATCGTTGAACATCTTCAAGACGTCGATATGCTTCATACCATTAACCGGGTCACCGCCAATACCGACACAAGTCGACTGGCCCATGCCTAATTGAGTAAGCTGATGCACCGCTTCATAGGTCAAAGTGCCTGAACGTGAAACCACGCCAATACTGCCCTTTTTATGAATATAGCCCGGCATGATCCCAATCTTAACTTCTTCAGGAGTGATTACACCTGGGCAGTTAGGACCTACGAGAATTGTTTTGCTGCCCATTTTACGCATGCGATCACGAGTCTTAATCATGTCTGCGACTGGGATACCTTCGGTGATACAGATAACCAAATCCAACTCAGCGTCCACCGCTTCGTCAATCGCAGCAGCCGCAAAACGCGGTGGTACATAAATGACCGACGCGTTAACACCGTGCTGCTGTTTTGCTTCAGCAACTGTATTTAGCACTGGGATACCTTGAACCAGCTGACCTGCTTTACCAGGCGTTACACCAGCAACAAAGCAATCGCGACCAAAGGCATAATCTAAGCATTGAGTTGTGTGAAATTCACCAGTCTTGCCGGTGATTCCCTGAGTCACAATACGCGTATCTTTATTAATTAGAATCGACATAGTAAGAACCCTTTAAGCTTTAACCGCAGCAGCGATTTTCTCTGCAGCGTCGGCCATTGTAGTGGCCGTTTGTAGTTTAACATCAGACTCGTCCAAAATAGCACGACCCTGCTTAACATTGGTGCCTTCAAGGCGAACCACCAAAGGCACACTCAAGCCGACTTCTTTTGCCGCAGCAACAATGCCTTCAGCAATTACGTCACATTGCATGATGCCACCGAAAATATTCACCAAGATGCCTTCTACTTTTGGATTGGCCAACATTATTTTGAACGCTTCAGTTACTTGCTCTTTATTTGCGCCGCCGCCAACATCAAGGAAATTGGCTGGCTCACCACCATATAATTGAATGATGTCCATGGTTGCCATTGCTAGACCGGCACCATTGACTAAACAGCCGATGTTACCGTCTAGAGAAATATACGACAGTCCCCATTTAGAGGCTTCAATCTCATTCGCATCTTCTTCGGTTAAATCACGATAGGCTACGATTTCAGCTTGGCGATACAAGGCATTTGAATCAATATTGAACTTTGCATCTAAGGCGACAATACGATTGTCGCCAGTAACCACCAATGGATTGATCTCCGCTAGTGATGCATCAGAAGCGACAAACGCTTGATAAAGCCCTTCTAAAAAGTCAGCACCTTCTTCAATAGCGACATCAGGAATACCCATTTTCGAACAAACATCTTTAGCTTCAGTTCGATCTAAGCCAGTGGTCGGATCAACAAAAATCTTAAGGATCTTCTCAGGAGTTTGTTCCGCAACTTCTTCGATATCCATGCCGCCTTCGGAGCTGCACATCAACACAACTTTTTGCGTTTCACGATCAACCAGCGCACCTACATAAAGCTCGTCTGCGATATCTGCACCCTCTTCAATATAAAGACGGTTAACCAGTTTGCCTTCTGGGCCTGTTTGAGGCGTCACCAACTGCATTCCAAGGATTTCTTCGGCATATTCACGCAATTGCTCAGGACTCGTGGCTACTTTAACGCCGCCACCTTTCCCTCGGCCGCCGGCGTGAATCTGGGCTTTAACAACCCATACCTTGCCACCTAGCTCTACTCCTGCTGCCACGGCTTCTTCTACTGAAAAGCAAGGAATACCGCGAGGCGTCGTAACCCCATATTTCCTCAGTATTTCTTTACCCTGATACTCATGAACATTCATTATGCATTCACCTTGTTAAGATTAAAAAGATCATCGTCTTTGTGATTCGGCAAGCTTTGATCGCGTGCCTGCAAAAAAGTGTCGAGATGATACTCTTTTTTGGGTTGTTTCGGTAGACCAAAAGTCACAAACCATCTCAAAACCACTAAAAAGAAGGCTTGGTTAAGAACGGGCTTTGCTGCATCATCGCGATGATCTATAAAATCAAACAAACGCTACTAGCTAGTCAGCCACAATGCATAAAACCAGCCAAATATCTGCAGCCAGTGCTGGCTTTGTCTTCGCGATTGGCAGTGCTGCCCTATTCGCGGTGCGCCCAATATTCGTGAAATTGGTCTACGCGCAGGGTATCGACAGCACTACTTTAATTGCATTTAGGATGCTGTTCTCGATGCCAATCTACGCAATTATGCTGATATGGCTTCTCAGAGACCCCGCAAAAAAATCTAAACTGACCCTAAAAGCCATTGCTTCAAGCAGCACTATAGGGCTATTTGGCTATTATTCCGCTAGTTTCTTAGACCTTATTGGCTTGCAATACGTCACCGCGCAATTCGGTAGAATGGTTTTGTATGTCTATCCAACACTGGTCGTCATTCTAGGTGTTCTCTTTTTCGGGGAAAGGGTCACATTGCGAATGTTGGTGTCCTTGGCAATAACTTATATAGGGATTGCTGTGATTTTTGGGCATGATCTGCAACAGTTTGGCGACAACGTGATTGTGGGCGCTTTGTTCATTGTGGGCAGCGCTTTGTCATTTGCGATTTATCTGATTTTCAGCAAATCACTCATCACAGAGTTAGGTAGCCGAGTATTCACTTGCATTGCACTGATATCTGCCAGTATTGGCATTTTCATTCATTACGCATTCACTCGCTCAATTTTGACCGCGCAGGTCAATGCCATAGGTCTGTCTTGGATTTTTGTGATCGCCATTTTCTGTACGGTAATCCCTACGTTTTTTACGACAGCTGCGGTCGCGAGAATTGGTGCTAACAAGACGGGCATTGCGGCAATGGTTGGCCCAGCATTTACTAGCAGTTTTGCAGTCTTGATATTAGGTGAAGAATTCACCATCTACCACGCGGTTGGGATCGTCATGGTGGTGATGGGCGTTTGGTATTTACATCGTGAAAAAATGGCCCATTAATTAATCAGACAAGAACACCAATTTCCTTGCATTCTCATCTCACGGACTAATTCCTAGCTTTTTGTGTCGCAGCTTCAACTTATTTGGCGGCCAATTGTTCGGCTGCGGTCATCGCTTGTTGGGCAGCTATCGTTTGCAAAGTCTGGCGGTCCGCTTCAGACGATTACTCCAATTCCCGAACACTATTGGCTTCAATGCTTAAGCCCTGGGTTTGTGAGAGCTTACTAAGCGATCTCAGTACTGACTGATCTAACTCGGTTGAGGCTCGGCTTACATCCAAGTGCGGCGACTTTAACAAACCCTCAATCGCCACCGCGGGCTTTGATCCATGGTCGCTTGGTTGATCTACCTCTAAGTGACGACTTAGTGGTGCACCCAGCTCACCTTGCTGCGAAGCAGGCTGAACCGTTCGTGTTGGAATTGGTGTTGCAGTTGTTATTGGCTCTGAGCCTGAGTATCCGGTCAGTCCAAGCATTATAAAAATACAAGCTAAATACAGGCTTCTTGTTTGATTCAAGGCCTTAGTACTGCCAGCGGTAACAATCATAATTTTTGAGCTAATCTAATCAATTTTCAATAATCCTTATGATATTGAAACTTAACTATGTTCGGCAATCACAATTACTAATTTATCGTGGATTAGATGAAAAAAAGACAGCCCTAAATAAAGGGCTGCCTTAAGGTTCCTCTGATTACCTATAAAAGGTCTGGGCGAGGCTCATTGACAATACTAGTATCAGTAATTAGTTAGTGAATTCTGGATAGGCCTCCATTCCACACTCAGACATATCAACCCCTTCATATTCTTCCTCTGGGCTCACCCGAATACCCATTGTGGCCTTCAATGCGAACCAAACAATAAAACTAGTGGTAAAAACCCAAACGAAAATTGTTGCTGCTCCGATCAACTGACCTGTAAATGAGGAGTTTTCTGGGTTGGTGACCGGCACCAACATCAAGCCAAGAAAGCCAACTACACCGTGAACAGAGATCGCACCTACTGGATCATCTAACTTAAATTTATCTAAAGTAAGAATCGAAAACACCACCAATACTCCACCAGCAGCACCGAACAGGGTAGCTAACAGTGGGGTTGGGGTTGATGGTTCTGCCGTAATTGCGACTAAGCCAGCCAGTGCACCGTTTAGAGCCATGGTTAAATCAGCCTTGCCAAATAACAATCTAGCAGTCAAAAGAGCAGCAATTAATCCGCCTGCAGCAGCGGCATTAGTATTCATAAACACAATTGCAACTGAGTTAGCTGACTCTACTGATGCAGTGGCTAATACAGATCCACCGTTAAAACCAAACCAACCCATCCATAAGATGAACGTACCGAGAGTCGCCAGCGGAAGATTCGCTCCTGGAATTGCGCGCGGCTTGCCATCGCTAGAATACTTCCCTTCGCGTGCTCCCAACAATATCACTCCAGCCAAGGCAGCAGCAGCACCTGCCATATGCACAATACCTGAGCCCGCGAAATCAGAGAAACCAAGATCACCTAATGTATAAAGGCCGAACACCGATTGACCATTCCAGGTCCAAGCGCCTTCCATAGGATAGATGAAACCTGTTAATACTACGGCGAACGCCAAAAATGCCCAAAGCTTCATGCGCTCTGCAACCGCGCCTGAGACAATTGACATAGCAGTGGCTACAAACACCACCTGAAAGAAGAAGTCCGCCGAGGGTGCATAGGTCGCCTTGTCCTCTGCACTGGCGCCTGCCACACCATCACCGCCAATACCGGCTAGGAATGTAGTGAAATCTCCTCCCCCATACATAATGGAGTAGCCGCAGATCATGTACATGGTACAGGCGACGGCGTATAGGGCAATATTCTTAGTTAAGATCTCGGTGGTGTTCTTGGAGCGAACCAGTCCCGCTTCGAGCATTGCGAAACCTGCTGCCATCCACATAACAAATGCACCGCATATTAAAAAGTAGAAAGTGTCGAGTGCGTATTGCAGTTCAAAAATTTGGTTTTCCATACTGTTCTCTGTGTTTTAAATTAGTGAATAATTTTAAATATCTATTGATAAGGCCTTAGACTAAATAGCTTCTTCGCCAGATTCGCCTGTTCGAATACGAATTACTTGAGTTAATTCGGTTACAAAAATCTTACCGTCGCCGACCTTGCCATTATTTGCTGCTTGAGTAATCACCTCAACGGTTTGATCAAGCGTAGCGTCAGTAACTGCGACCTCTATCTTTATTTTAGGCATGAAATCGACATTATATTCAGCGCCCCTATAGAGCTCTGTATGGCCTTTCTGACGCCCAAACCCTTTAACTTCTGTAACCGTCATCCCTTGTAGACCGATGCCAGAAAGAGCATCGCGGACATCGTCAATCTTGAACGGTTTTATTATTGCTGTGACAAGCTTCATCGCATTTCACCTTGTTAAATTAATTGAAATTGTTGTAGATACTCTTGTCTAAGCAATTGTCGTGCCAACTTTTTGGATTAGTAGAATTTAGCTAATTTGACACTAGCAAAGCGCTCTACTGGAATTAGCTTGGCTATCGACGAGATATTTATGCTTAGAATTGGAGCATCCGCGTCTTGCTTGCACCAATACGGTGCTCGCAAGAGTTTCATTGATGATGCAAGTTAGTGCCCTACTGCCATATTTGGCGTAAACGCTGTCTGAGCATGCTGCTTAAAAAGTTGGCACGGTACTTGCTTAGTGAACAGTGTTGGTCAGATTTAAGCTTCAATTTATTAATCTGTACAATAAACAACAAATAGATAAACCAATCCATGACAACACACAGATCATGATTTTAAAGATCGAGAGGATCATATGAAAAACTCTATTAAACTACTTGGCGGCTGCGTACTGGCATCAGCTTTACTACTTCCAACAGCACAAGCACAAGTATCAGCGAACGTAGCAATTCAATCTGATTACGTATGGCGCGGCATTTCTCAAAACCTAGAGGATCCGGCAATTCAAGGTGGTTTTGACTACGAACATGAATCTGGCTTCTATGCAGGTGTTTGGGGATCAAGCGTTGACTTTGGCGGCGTTGAAAGCACAGAGTTTGACGTATATGGAGGCTGGGGCACAGAACTTGAGAATGGCTTAGGGATAGACGTTGGGGTAATTGAATATACCTATCACGGCGGCGATGGTGCTAGCGACTCTAACTTCACAGAAGTTTATCTTGGGCTTAGCCATTCAGGCTTTAGCCTTACCTACTATGCTGGCGATGAGTTCGATGACCTTATCGAAGCCAACTATGGCTATGACTTTGAAAGTGGCTTTTCAGTTGCCGCTACCTATGGGGATTATGATGCCTACAGCTACTACAATTTTGGTGTTTCGACTGAAGTTGCTGGAATCGGCCTTGACTTGACCTACTGGGATACCGACATCGATGCTGATGATCTGGCTGATGGACGTGCGGTGTTTACCATATCTAAGGAATTCTAGATTTCAAATCATCGTAGAAATACAAGATAGATTGTTTTTATTATTAAGGCCGCTGTTTTAACCGCGGCCTTAATTGATATTCTATGATATTGAACGATTAAGATACCCCGGCAAGCATATCCAGAAGCTTGTTAACAGTATTTAGATTTCTAGCTGTGGCAGGGGCACCCAGGCAAGACTCAATATTTGCAACCAGCTTCGAGCGGCCAATGCCATCCGGCGCATGCAGATAAAACACATTGTCGATTAGCTCTATACGCTCAGAAGCCGAGGCAAACTTGGCGAGCTTTTGTTTATCTAAACTTAAAGCCCTGGCGCAAAAATAGAAGTGCAGAGTTTTGCCTTCAAACGATTTAAATGGATTATTAGCTACCGCTTGCATAAACTGGTCTACTCGAAGCGCCAATACTTTTGATTCAAAGCCAAATTTTTCGGCAACCAAGGCGCGAATTTTCGAGGCGGGATTGGAAGTGCTTTTGAGAACCGTATTACCACTTTGAATGTATCTGCTAACGTCTACAAAACCATTGGTTTGCAGCAGAGCGGATAATTCCTTCATGGGTAGAAGCTTATCGCCACCTACATTAACACCGCAGTAAAACAATATATTTATACATGTTGCCCCGTAAGCATCGCAGTTTTACGGAATTTTACTTTATCTTGAGTTGTTTCTCTAAGTCGGCGATCACAGCTTCCATTTGGTCGACCTTGGCGCGAGTCTTAGCAAGCACTTCTTTTTGAATATCCAATTCATCGCGCGACACTATGTCTAAGTCACTGATCACATCTTGAATTGCAGCACGCACATTATCCTTGACGTCTTTGCTTAAGGCGTCGGGAACCCCAGCTTTTGCGGTTTGCATGATGCGGTCAATGATTTCGGCCGCCGTATTTGGATAATCACTCATGGCGCTACTATAACCAAGTTACTAAACGGATTCTAGCCCTGTTTTAATGAGTTTCGATGAGCACCTATAAGACCATCCGCACTATTGCTTAAGCAGTTGCTAAATAGCTTTGGCGGTTCAGATTTAAACAAAATATCGACTTAAAATCCACCACCAGTTTTAAACCCCCCTTTACTGCGACTACCGCCACCACGCGGAACATTAGAACCACCACCGCGTGGAGCCGGAAAATTCCAGGTCGATTCGCGTTTTGACCTGCGATTTTTGTGCACTCGACCACCGCCTAAGAGATCACCGATTTGCTCCAAGCCACCGCTGCCAAAGTCTGCAGTAGAGCCTACATTACGATAACGTTGATTGCGTTTAATGACGCTCCATAGGTCTGAGCCATTGACAACGCCCTGTAGGAATTGTGCCAATACGCCCACCAGCAATGACTCATTTCCAAATCCGGATCGAACGTCGTCGAAACGAGAGTTTTTAAAATCACGCCTAACGTTTTCTAACTCCTTGAGACGACCTAGCTTTTTGTCATGTAAACCGCGAACATCTGCCAACCCTTCTGTCAGCGTATCAAGTCGTGCATCCACTGCCTGTAACTCAATCACAAGCTGATCATCGGTTGGTGAATCGGTTGCCAAGACATAGCGATGAATGGATTTCAAATCTTGATGGTCCAGTGCATCAGTTAATTGGGTCAAGCACTGAACGATGTATTGGTCTTCTCCTGCGACGTACTTGGCACGTTGTTCAAGTTTGTCGTTTAGCTGGGCTTCGTAAACTTCTAAATTGTCATCTTGGGCATCCAGTTGTTGGCGTTGGCCATCCAATTTTGATTCTAGCTGACGCTGTCCGGCCTTCTCAAGACCATTAAGCTCTAACTGCTGTACCGCCCTATGTTGATCATCAGCAAGTTGGGTAACACTTGCTGCATGCTCAGCCAAGCGTTTGGGTATTTCAGTCAAATTCCAAAAATTAACTCTGGACGGCTCATAATTAATGGTTGTTGCTACAAAGCCATCCATGAATCGAGCAAACAAGCCCGCCTTGTATTCAGCGGTGGCGTAGTGTCGTCCCCACAAATACATGAATAAGGAATCCGCTTGATAGGGAACCGCTTTTTCGGCCATATCGGATTGGGCGTCCTCAACCTTTGCGTTTGCTTCTAATGCAATAGATTCAGCCGCTCGGGCCTGATCCAATTGTGCCAAATAAGCGGTGTCATCTTTAAGTTGGTCTTGGACCTTGGCTTCAGTATCTACAATCTGTTGGGAGGTCTCGTTGACCTGTATTAACTGATCGTTTCGTAGTTGTTCAGCGTCAACTATCTGCTGATTCTGAGTGTCGATTTCTTGATTTAATAAAGACAGTGCTCGTTGGCGTTGTTGTAGCAGTTTAGCGGCTCGATTGTCTGCAGAGCTTAGTTCACTTTGTAATTCTCCACGTTCAATTTCGACCAATCGAACAGTCGCGATATCCCTAATTATTTTTAAACGCTCGCGCTGCTTAGCGGCCAAGTTTTCGGTAAACTGAGACAATTCAGCATCTAATCGAACTACGTCGTTACGAATAGTCTGCAAGGTCTGGTCTATGTTATTGAGGGCTGAAGTTCCTGTCCACATAATAATTAACCTTGCCCCCTGTCTCTAGCCCAATCGGTGATGGTTCCACCAGTAGTCGGTATGCTGAAAGTCGGCGCCAAATCTCCTAGCCGCTTTTCACCCACTTTGTTGCCCTGAATGATGCCATCATCTTTCTTATCTGCGGCTATCTTGAAAAAGGTCTCTTCACTAACCCGAATACCCCAAGTTTTGGCCATGCTTCGCTTGTTGGTTTCTTCGTTTAAAATCTCCAGTTGTTTAACGTTATTTTCATCATCAACCGCTTCTACTATTAAATAGTAATTTCGACTTGCTTCATTAATATCGGGTATCCGCCACACCCCTGAATCTTCGCCTTGGCGAGATATTACTATGACAGAGTAAACCGTTTTTAGACCTTGATCTATCTTTTTCAGGTTTTGTTCAATTTTCTGAGCCCTATCTAAATCATCATCTGACAAAGCGGTTGCGGCGTTCTGTGCTTGGAATTTCGCCTGTTCAACGACAACATTATCATTGGCAATTTTCTCGATACTCTCCATAGTCATTCTAATCGATTTCGGTAACTCACTGCGTAACGCTCGCTCAGGCAATACGTCGGTAACGACATAGATGCCAGTAAACAGACTGGCAAGCACGACAAGAAACCCGACTGGCTTACCCCAACGGCTTCGGGACACCCACATACTCGAAATTTTAGTCCGCCAACCCCTAGTCACCGGCTGGTATTGAAAGCGTTCTTGCTCTAAAGCATCTATACCTTCTTGCAGTACATGATCTGGCACATCAATACCCTGCGCCGTATACATTTTCTTCAGCCTTTCAAGTAAACGCTCTTGGCGCCCTTGGCCGTCCATCTCGCGCGCAGCAATCCCACGCTGGTGGCGTAGCGTATCAACCACATCCATGGCCGCCATAATATCTTCTAAAGGCGCTTGCTTATCTGCCGGTCCATTCATCTCAACTAAAACCTCAACGGGTTATTTTTCTTGCAAAATCTGAGTTTAAAATTTATGTGCGAGTGGCAAAGAACCACCACGTTCAATTATTTTGGCCATACGCTGCTTACCATCTTCAACAGAAACTCGAATCTCTTCAGCATTTTTGGTTGAAAGTATGCGCATCTCATCAATGATCTCGCGTGACCGCTCCTGAAAGTTCACCACCGAGTCGACCAGTTTTTTAACTGCGTCAGCACGAATAGTCGGCCCGTAGCCCGCTCTAACGGCTGCTTCTTGAACTTCACCACCAATTGCGGCCAGGTCTTCAAGACTTTGTGATACACCCTCCTTCATAGCCTCCAGTGTTTTAGTGCTCTCATGCAGACCGAACATGCCGGTAAAGGACGCAGTCAACGCGGTCAACACAGATTCATTAGTGCCGAAAAAAGTGATCGCCTGTTTATACACGCGTTGTTTAGCGCTATTGGTTTGAATTAACCGCGCCATGATAACTTCTGACGTATTGTAGCTAACAGTAAGATTATCCGATATATCCTTGGCCACTTGGTAGCGGTCTTCAGAATATTGTAATTCGCGCATACGCTCGTCGCGCGACAGTTCAAGCTTTGCTCTCTCGGCAAGATTTTCGCCAGCGTAAACGGCCACTGTATCGTTAGCCTGCTGCAAGGCACCTTTTGCGCCATTCCAAATACCCTCCGCCTGAGCCAACACGTCTAAGGCATAAATTTCGGATTGTTTAACCGCACCTCGAAAATCCTGATAAGCCTCTAGAATTACCTGTTCGCGTTCTATCTGATCTCTCGAGTCGGCAGCTACTTCTAAATATATTTCCTTAATGTCATCAAATCGAGAAGCTATATCTCCTCGGGTAACCTTCATCCAAACGTTGTTGACCTGCTCGAAGGTATCGATCTTACCATCATCAAGTTGTTCAACCATTCGCTTCGCGTCGTTACGAATAGAATTGAATGCCTCGGTAATTTTTTCATAACGCTCCCCGACTCGCATCTCAGAAACTTGCTCACGAACAATATCGTTGAATACTGATGCTTGGCTTAAGGTTCGGGCTATTGCAACAACTTTAGCTTCGTCAATGTCGGTTAACTTTTCCAGCAAAGAGACCACAGGTGCCTCATCTACAGTTTCAGGCATTAGCCCCAAGTCACGAACCTGTGCCAATGCTTTATCTAGATAATGGAAAGTGGTTTTACTCATAGGATCACCTTAATCGATTTGTAATTCTGAGGTTAATAGCTTTAGATCTAAGGCTAAGGTCGACCTATGACCAGAGCCAATACCCCAATGTACCGAACCCACAACACAAATTCAATCAATGTCGTTCGCCTCAATAAATCATTAGTACATCCAATAATACTAAGTCAAATGAATTCATTCCAGATATCGATTAAGATATAGTTCGGCAGCGCTTAATCGGCTGTTTACTTATCCACAAAAGCTGTGGATAACTTTGTGTATAAAGCGCCTAACGTCCTATAGCCACAGTACTTTGAGACGTTTGATTAATTATTAATCAAACAATTAAAACGTTAATATACAATAACTTATAAGACATATCTGTCCTAAATAATCAGAAATATCACCTAATCCACAATAATTGACTTGCCAATTTAAGTTGTGAACAACTTAGCTCACTAAATCAAACGCCCAATTCAGCAACCGCGAACACCCTATGCAAAATGTTAGCTTAATTAAACGAATCATCGTCATGATCTATGACGGCTTTCTACTGGTAGGTGTCACCCTTGTAGGTTATGCCGTACTATTCTTATTGATGTCAGTATTACCAGCTGGGTTCGAAGGGTCTGCGCTCAGCAAGGCAGTTAAAGTCGCTTATCTAATCGGCATTTCATTTGCCTTCTATGCCTGGTTTTGGACGCATGGAGGTCAAACCTTGGGGATGAAGGTTTGGAACCTATACTTGGTAGACCGGAACGGGAAATTCGTATCTTGGCAAAAGTCAGCGCTACGATATCTGGGCGCAATGATGTCGTGGGCGCTACCAGCGGGCATCCTTTTCCTAGCTGACGTCGAACGTTGGTATCTGGCAATCGGCTTAGGCTTTGTCGGGTCTTTATTTAATCGCAATAAGTTGAGCTGGCATGATGCACTGAGTGGATCTCGGATAGTGCAAATGCCGGCTGGTGATAAGAAAGCTAAGACTAAAGAGACATCTTGATTATTTAAGTTGGCTTAGGTTTCGGTCGCTCAGTTTTCAGGACAACGAGCCTTACTATCCGGAGGCTAAAATTCTAGGATCGTAGGATGGGTGGTGGTTTATTTGGCGGTTACTTAAAATTGCTCACTACAAACTCGACGCGTTGTTCGATACTTGGCCTGCGCCTACCGACGATGGCTTCGACTGCCTGCAACCTCGGTAACAGTCCCATACGATTTGCTGTTTGGATCGCCAAACCGGGGCGTGCATTGAGTTCCAAAATCATAGGCCCGCGGTTATAATCCAATACTACATCTGCGCCGAGATAACCTAAGCCCGACACTTCATAGCAGCTCGCTGACAAGTGCAATATTTCTTGCCATCCGTCTATTTTAATATCTAAAAGTTCCCTACCGGTATCCGGATGGGCAATCACCGGACGGTCAAATTGCACGGCTGCACGAGCTGCGCCATCTGCAATGTTAATGCCTATTCCAACAGCGCCCTGATGCAAGTTTGCTTTACCGTCGCTTGCGTGAGTGGCTAATCTGAGCATTGCCATCACAGGATACCCTTTGAACACAATTACGCGAATATCAGGTACACCCTCATGACTTAATCCTGTAAACACCGGATCGAATTCGATCAACGCTTCAATCATTGCGACATCGGCAGTCCCACCTAAGCTAAAAAGGCCTGCTAGAACATTTGTAATATGACGGATTATTTCAGCGTATGACACGTGCTCGCCACTGGCCTTCCTATAGCCCTTTTCGTCTGATCCGAGAATCACCAGAATGCCTTTGCCACCACTGCCTTTGGCTGGTTTAATACAAAAGCCCTGATGTTTATCGAGTATTTTAGAGACTCCCTTTACATCGTGCTGATAACGTACTACCCCGAGTAATTCTGGCACGGTCAAGCCATAGTCCAGAGCCAACTCCTTGGTCTTTAATTTATCATCTACGTTAGGGAAAAGCTTTCGCTCGTTATAACGTGATATGTAGGAAAAGTTGCGCCGATTCATTCCCATGACACCGCGTTCACGAAGCTTGGACGGATTTGCGAAATTAAACATGACTTAGACTAATAATCCTCCATTGGTTTAAAACGCCGCAGTTCGAGCAAGCGGTAGCCCGTGTACTGTCCCATCAGCAATACAGCCGCCATAACCAGCGCATGGACTCCGAGAAAGTTAAACGCCCAGTGACGAATCAGGTCATTGTCCATCATCAGGTACGCAATCACCGCAACAATGAGGCTACCTCCGCCCTGAACCAACACTTCCTTACCACCTTCCTCTTCCCATAGTATGGACATACGCTCTATGGTCCAGGCCATGATAACCATCGGGAAAAACGTGATTGTAAGCGCGTCGGTTAATCCAAGCCGAAAGGCAATAATCGTGAAAACAGTAATAATACCGATGACCAGTATCACCACAGCCGATATTCTCGACACCAGCAGCAAGTTCAGCTGCGATAAATAAGATCTAATTACTAAGCCGGTAGACACAATCAAGAGAAACCCAATAACGCCATTAAGTAATTCGGTCTGGATAAAAGAAGTAGCAATTAGAATAGGCATAAACGTGCCGCTGCACTTCAAGCCAATAATGACTCGTAGGAATACCACGACCAAAGCACCGATCGGCAATAGTAATATACCTTTAAACATGTTTTGTTCGGCGAGAGGTAGATTATACAGTCCAGAGTTAAATAGGTCCGTTTCGGTCGACGCGCTATTAGCTTCCTGAAGAGCACTTTTGGTGATACGGTTTATCGAAAACGAAATGTCCGAGTTACCACCGCCTTCTACATCCAATAAATACGGAGAGTCTTTCAGCCAGATAAGAATTGGCAATTCAGGATCGAGGTCAGATGATTCTAGATCAAACAGTTCCCATTTTTTATTTACAAACACGCTGACTAACGGTATCAATGATTGATTACGACGACCGTCCTCTAGCACCAAACCGCCAACGCTTTTAGAAGGCACTCTGGCCATACCTAAAAGATGCACAAACACTTCTGAACGCGTGTAGCGTGATAGTAACAAAGCAACATTCTGATTTTGCGTACGCAGGCCGTTTCGAATTTCACGCAGTAATAACTCGTCATTACTAGAGAGGTCGAACGCTTCTTGCAAGAGTGTCAATGCGGAACTCTGATAGGGCTCTGCCCAAACTTCTGAATCTGCTTGAGTAGTAGGCGGAGCATCCATTTGTGGATTTTGAGCTTCTTTGTATGAACCCCTGTAGTAGAGAGTTTGACGACCCTGTGCGGTACGCTTACTCCAGACGACTTTAGGCGGAATCTGTTCCCTTAAAACATGCACACCGTAAGCAGGCGAGGCAGTATATTCTTCGACTAGGCGAAACCGTCCATCGGTAGGTAAAGTGAGCTGAGCATTAACCGCACCTTCCTTGCCAGTGAAGCTGATTTCTGCTTCCACTTGCCAAATGGTAACTCGCTCTCCCGTCGTTAGGGGCACGCCCATTTCAACGTGACGATAATAGATGGAGGATATTCCAACCACAACCAGAGCGAGAATGAGGAAGAAAAACGGAGCTCTTTCAGACATTATTATTCCAACTTTTGTAGGTTCTTGCGGCTAACATCAACAATCGCGATGTCTTTTAAAAAACTTCGCCCCATTAATAGCTGGAACTCGAGAAAACCACGATCAGCAAGATTAAATATTTGATTTCTATATTTATTGCGACCCATCACGATATCCATCTTAATCTCAACACGATCTACTGTCACGGTGCTACTCTGCTTAATTTTGACGGTGTCGTATATCGGATATTCATGCGTTGTCGCATTCTTACTATCCTCAAGAGTAAAACGAACCCAATTCTTGCCATCACGCTCGAAGGCTTTTGCATGGAAAACACCAAGCGAAGAGTTGTCAGCACCAGTGTCAATACGAGCGGGGAAGACCACTTTTTCTTTAACTAGCCTTACCTTCTCAATTGAGCCTAGACGCTGCTTACCGTCCAACCAATCGGGCATTTTATTCCGGGAGCGTTTTTTCACTATCTCGCGCTTAGTAGTACAACGCTCTACCACTTTAGTTACGACTTTTGGTTCAAGTTTTTGATCCAATTTTTGATCCAACTTCTCAATGTTTTGAGCGCAACTTAGCAAAAAATTTTTGGAGAGGTCGGCATTCATGGACTCAATTTGAGCAGAAACCAACTGCAAGTCTGAAGTCTTATTGGGGTCGATTACCGGTTGTGAAACACAAGCACTCAAGCCGTATAATAAGGGGAAGAAAAAAAACAAAAATTTAAACATAAGACCGAGTGGATTATTTATTTTCCAAGACTATAGAGGTTGTTATCTAATAAACTGTGAAGCAGATAATTCTCTGAAAAATCTAACAAAATTCAATATTCATCAGCATAGAAGTTTAACTGAACAGCTTTATTAGTACTGCACACCTCGCCGAGAGAGGCATACCAAGTGGCAAATCGCGCTTCAAGTTTAACGCTCCCTTTCAGTATGAGGTTGACGGTCGTTTAAATCAAATCTTATCTTCAAAGGCGTGTGCTTAGGGGCCTTTTCAATCGAGCCGGACCTTTTTGATCGATCTATTTGGTCTGTAATTAAGCCAATCTAGAGGGTCGCTTGATTCTAATCAAACTATTCGCCGAATCATATAAACACTCAGCAAACATACCAATAGTGTGGGTAAAAAAGCGCCGATAAAGGGTGGGATATTAAAGAGTGGAACAAAGTAAGTAAACGCTTTATTCATTATCCAAAAACCCAGACCAATCATTATTCCAGAGAATAAACTGCGGCCCATGGTGCCGCTGCGAGCTTCTTTAAAAACAAAGGGCACAGATAAAATTAGCATTACTGCTGTCGCAAATGGCGTTACTATCTTAGCCCAATACGCTAATTCAAAGTTAATCGTGTCCTGCTTATTGGTTCTCAAGTGTTTGATGTATCGCGTTAATTGCCATACTGACAACTGTTCTGGCTGAATCATGAATACTCGAAGCATTTCTGGGCTTACGACGGTACTCCAATAAGCCGCAGTTACCTTATCCGCTGCCGAACTGGTATCGTCAATCATGGTGCGCTTGAGGCCCTTCAACACCCAACGCTGATTCTGATCTTGATACTCCCCTTCCTCTGCTGTGGAAAGAAAGCGTAGAAAATTATTATTGTCGAACTCAAATATCTTAATTCGTAATAAATTTAGATTCGGCAATACTTCGCCAATGTTCACATAAGTATTGTCATCACGCATCCATAAGCCAGTCTCTTCCTTGCTACCTATATTAGTTTGCATCGATTCAGCACGAATCTTCTGCGCTTTGGTTTCAGTATATGGTGAAATAATCTCACCCATCACCATGGCTACCAAGGCTAATATCACGCCTACTTTAAGCACTGAACCGGTAATGCGCATTATTGAAACACCCGCCGCGCGCATCACAATAAGCTCTGAATCTCGTGCGAGAACCGATAATCCTAAAATGGAACCAATCAGCGCTGCCATCGGAAACACTTCATAGAGGATTTTAGGAATGCCTAAGATAGTGTATTGAATGATCTGTAGAATTCCGTAATTGCCTTTGTCTATCTTACTCAGTTCTTCGATGAAAACGATGAACACAAATAAACCTAGCAATACCACTATCGTCACAAGAATGTGGCGCAGTAGTATTTTACCAATATAAATATCTAAAATTCGCATCCTTAAGCGCCCGCTGATTTTCGCGTGCTGAACAACCAACTAAAGTTGGGCCGAGGGAAAATAGGTAAGTTATAGTTTCGTCGGTACAAGCAATAAACCGCTAACAAAAAATATACAGCATGCACTATCCATAAGGGGCTGCCGTTTTCTACAGTGCCTTTCTTAATTAGTGCCACGGTATAACCCAGTACCTGAAAATAGGTTAGATAGACCAAGAACGCTAATACCATACCACTGGATTTACCGCGTCTGGTATCCACATAACTTAACGCCAATGCAAATAAAGCCAGAATCGGCAAGGTAAATACTTTAGCGACTCGCCAATACCACTCACTAAATAGCTTTGGGTCAGTGGAGTTGCGTAGCTCCGTATTCGAGCGAGCTCGTATAGGTAGGGCCTTACTAACCCTGATTTTGGGTTCAATTCGAACCGCATACTTCTCAAAGTCAATCACTCGATAATCTGGCGAACCTGGGGTTCCCTCGTAGCGAGTTCCATTGACCAAGACTAAAAACTGATCCAAGGTTTTCTCATCCTCAGTACGAAAAGCTGTTTTAGCAACCACCACTCCTTCGCGCTCAAACGAGGCTCGATATACGAATACGTTCTCATAATCGCCAGTAAGACGATTGTAGTCTTCGACAAAATAAACACCATTGCCACCTTTTGCCTCGACAAACTTGCCTGTGACGATCCCTGACACCTCGTTACTTTGTCGATAACTTTGCTCTAAAGCATGCCCCTTGGCCACTGATAAGGGGGTTAAATAGAATGAAAAGAACGCAACCATGCCACCAAGGCCTAGGATCAAAAAGGCGGTGGGTCGTAGAAAATGAGTAATACCTAAACCAGCGCTGGCTAACACCGCCATCTCGTGATCGCTATACCAACGATTAAGCACCATTATCATCGCGATATAAAACATTAGCGGTAGCATGACATCCATATAAGACACCATCTTCAGCACCACTAAGCTGATTACCCCACCGACTGGAATAATCCCTTCGGCGGCCTGACTCAAAAAACCCATTACTCTCGCCACCAGGAATATACTGACGATGACAAACGTCACGGCCAAGGCTGTGCGTAATACTTCGGTGATAAAGGATCTATTAATAATCATCAGTAGGGCTATAATCTGGCCATGAAAAACAATTGCCGATTATTGGCAATGTAATAACTCGGTTATTGTATCAATCATTTGCAGTGAATTGAGAAAGACTAACCATTTAGAAAGGAAATAAAGTGAAATATCAAATTAAAGCGAGCAAAAATTTTGAACAAAAATCCGACTGCTTGGTAGTGACCTTCAAAGAACTTAAAAAACTAAGTACGCAACAACCAGAACTCAATAGGCTCACTGAGAATGCAATCGACAAACTACAGGATGCAGGACTACTAACAGGCGCAAAGGGTGAAACTGTCAGTTTACCAGTACCGGCTGGAATTGGCGCAGCTAAGTTGATTTTGTTTGGTCTTGGATCTGCAAAAAAAATGGACACTGAAGAAGTTCGTACGCTACTTACATCCTTAGCCCAAAAACTTAAATCAGAGGGGCTGTCAGAAGCTTGTTTTGACCTGGATGCGCTGGCCGTAAAATCTGATCTAGCAATTGTCAGCCGGCACTTACTTGAAGCAATTGGTGATTGTTACTATCAATATGTGAAAATGCCAGAGGCTGATAAGGCCGAAAGCAAGTCTAAGTCTTTCAAGGCGACCATCTTCTGTGAAGATAGCAAAGCTGCAGCCCAGGCTAGAAAAGGCGCTGCGACTGGTCTCGCGATCGATAATGGCAAGACATTAGCAAAGGACCTAGGCAATATGCCTGGCAATGTTTGCACACCAACCTACCTCGCTGATCGCGCAAAAAAACTAGGAAAATCACATCAACTTAAAACTAAAATTCTGAATGAGAAAGATATGGAAGAACTTAAGATGGGTTCTTTGTTGTCAGTTAGTCGCGGTAGCCGTCAACCTGCAAAATTAATTGTGATGGAATATCAAGGCGCTAAGAACCCCAAAGAAGCTCCACACGCATTAGTTGGCAAGGGTTTGACTTTTGACGCTGGCGGCATATCGCTTAAGCCCGGCGCCAAGATGGATGAGATGAAGTACGATATGTGTGGCTCTGCCAGTGTGTTTGGCACCATGCTCGCTGCTGCTGAATTAAAATTAGCAATTAATATAGTTGCCATCATCCCAAGTTCAGAGAATCTACCTGATGGCTTAGCAACTAAGCCGGGCGATGTAGTCACCAGCATGTCGGGCAAGACAATCGAGGTGCTGAATACTGATGCCGAAGGTCGTTTAATCTTGTGCGATGCCCTCACCTATACCAAGCGTTTTAATCCTAAAACGGTGATAGACATTGCTACTCTAACGGGTGCCGTGATCGTGGCTTTGGGGCACCAAACTGCAGGCCTGATGGGTAATGACCAGGGTGTCGTAGATGACATGCTGGCGGCTGGCGATACCAGCTTAGATTTTGCTTGGCAGCTACCACTGAAGGAAACTTACAAAAAGCAACTTCATAGTGATTATGCGGACCTAGCTAATATCGGCGGCCCTAGCGCTGGCAGTATCACTGCAGGCTGTTTCTTGTCATGTTTTACCGAAGATTTTAAATGGGCTCATTTGGATATTGCGGGTACTGCCTGGGGCGGCGCTTCAGGCAAACGCGCTAGTGGTCGAGCGGTCCCAATTTTGACTCAATACATGATAGATCGCGCCAGTTAAAAACATAGCAGGGAGCTGAAGCTTTATGAAACAAGTCGATTTCTATCTTATTTCCAATCAGGTGGTTGATGCTAATTACAAATTAGCCAGCCGCCTGTCGAATAAGCTGGCGCGAATGCAACTCAAGGTGCTTATCGTGACCGACAACTTGGAGGCTAGCAAGCAACTTAACAAAGTAATGTGGTCGTACAGCGATACAAGTTTCGTTGCTCACGACCACGTACCGAGTGAATCACTCACGCCCAGCAAAGTTCATATTACCGAGACACCAAGCGTCAGCACGGAGTTATTGAATGACAACTACGATGTACTGATCAATTTAGCCAGTGAGGCACATGCATTCAATCATCATTTTGATCGAATCGCTGAAATCGTAGAGCCTAGTGACGAATCTAAGGCCGCCGCTCGTGAGCGATTTAAGTCGTATAAAAGCGAAGGGTTTGAGCTAAAAACTAACCTCGTCGAACTCTAGCCAAGTTCTAACCTGCCTCTATGCAGTATCTAAAGAGTCCTCTACCGACAATCGCCGTTCCGACTCCTGTCAACTTCTTCGATTATGGCTGAATCTATGCGGTGACTACAGTATAATTCGGTCTTATCATTTCCCAATCTGACCCGCACTGCTAACACCCCATGACTAACTCTTTGGATAGCCAATATCTGCCCGCCAAGATCGAGCAATCGATTTATCAGCGCTGGGAAAAAATGAACGCATTTGCACCTCAGCAAAGCGACACCGCCTACTGCATCATGATTCCGCCACCCAATGTCACTGGCAGCTTGCATATGGGTCATGCGTTTCAAGACACCATTATGGATTTGCTAACCCGCTACCATCGAATGTGCGGCGATCAAACCCTGTGGCAAGCCGGCACCGATCACGCGGGAATCGCAACCCAAATGGTTGTTGAGCGCAGACTTGCTGTCGACAACATTAGTCGGCATGACCTAGGCCGTGAAAAATTCATCGAAAAAATCTGGGAATGGAAAGCCGAGTCTGGCGACACTATAACTAAACAATTGCGTCGAATGGGGGCTTCTATCGACTGGAGTCGAGAAAGATTCACCATGGACGAAGGTTTATCCGACGCCGTACAAAAGGTATTTGTAAAGCTGTACCAAGAAGACCTAATCTATCGTGGCAAGCGATTGGTCAACTGGGATCCAGTATTGCACACCGCTGTTTCAGATCTTGAAGTTGAGTCTTTGGAAGAACATGGCCATATGTGGAGCCTTAGATATCCAATTAGTGGTACTTCAGATGAGTATCTTGTGGTCGCTACTACGCGCCCAGAGACTATGCTAGGCGATAGCGCGGTTGCGGTTCATCCTGAAGATGAGCGTTTCAAGCATCTAGTTGGCAAAACCATAGACTTACCATTGACTGGCCGACAGATTCCAATTATTGCTGATGACTATGTTGATCCTGAATTCGGATCAGGCTGCGTTAAAATCACCCCGGCTCACGATTTTAATGATTACGATGTTGGTAAGCGGCATGATTTAGACATCATAAATATACTGGATAACGATGCCGCCATTGACCTACCAGACTCTGAATATCATGGCTTAGATCGTTATGTCGCGCGCAAGAAAATAATTGCTGCCTTTGAAACAGCAGGATTACTGGAAAAGGTTGAAGACCACAAACTTATGGTGCCGCGCGGTGATCGTACCGGTGCTGTCATAGAACCCTACCTAACCGATCAGTGGTATGTGAAAGTTGAGCCTCTCGCCAAAGATGCGATTAAGGCGGTAGAAGATGGCGACATTAAATTTGTCCCTGAAAACTGGAGCAATACCTACTTCGAATGGATGCGTAATATCGAAGATTGGTGCATTTCACGACAAATTTGGTGGGGCCATCGAATACCCGCCTGGTATGACGAAGATGGAAAATTCTATGTCGCACTCAGCGAAGCTGAGGCGCAAGCACAAGCTGGCGAAGGAGTAAAACTTCGGCAAGACGATGATGTTTTGGATACCTGGTTTTCTTCGGCTCTTTGGCCTTTCTCAACCTTGGGTTGGCCAGAGCAAACGCCGGAACTCGCTAAGTACTACCCGACTAATGTGCTGGTTACGGGCTTTGATATTATATTCTTCTGGGTTGCTCGAATGATTATGTTCGGCCTGAAGTTTACCGATCAAGTGCCCTTTAAAGAAGTCTATATTCATGGCTTAGTGCGCGATCAAGAAGGCCAAAAAATGTCTAAGTCTAAAGGCAATGTTTTAGACCCCATTGATTTGATTGACGGCATAGACCTAGAAACCCTGGTTGCCAAACGTACAGCCGGCTTAATGCAGCCGAAGATGGCGGCTAAGATCGAAAAATCCACACGCAAACAGTTCCCCGATGGAATTGAATCCTATGGCACTGACGCACTTCGGTTTACCTTTGCCAGCCAAGCAACTCTGGGTCGCGATATTCGTTTTGATCTGGCGCGCGTTGAGGGATATCGCAATTTTTGCAATAAGCTATGGAATGCGTCTCGCTATGTCTTGATGAACACTCAAGACCAAGATTGTGCTCAAAACAACGACGACTACCAGCTAAGCCTTGCCGACAAGTGGATTATATCTCGCCTCCAAGAGGTGAACGCCAGTGTGGCAAAACAAGTGGATGATTATCGCTTCGATCAAATGGCGCAAACGCTGTATAGCTTCATTTGGGATGAGTATTGTGGCTGGTATGTAGAACTTACTAAAATTGTCCTTAATGATGAAGCGTCCAACGACGCGCAACTACGTGGCACACGCCGCACTTTAGTACGCGTATTAGAGACATTATTACGACTGGTCCACCCGATAATGCCGTTCATCTCTGAAGAAATTTGGCAGCAAGTGAGGCCGCTCGCGGCAGTTGAGGGCGAAACGATCATGCATAGCCAGTACCCAACCCTTGACCCAAACAAGATTGATCAAGATGCCGTTCAGGAAATGAAATGGGTCCAAGCAGTAATCACCGGCGTGCGTAATATTCGTGGCGAGATGAATATCAGCCCAAGTAAATTACTGCCAATCATCATCCAGGGCGCCAATGATACTGACCAGCAGTATCTCGACCGCAATCAGGCTTACTTGAGTAAATTTGGCCGTTTCGAATCAATGTCAGTGGTAGCCAGTGGTGATGAAACACCAGAATCAGCAACCGCATTGGTTGGAGATATGCGGGTGTTAATTCCACTCGGCTCATTTATCGATGCTAATGCTGAAATTTCTCGATTGAAAAAAGAACTTGAGAAGGCCGAACGGGATATCGCTGGTGTGACCGGTAGATTAAGTAATAAAGCATTTGTCGATAAGGCGCCTGAAGCAGTAATAAGCAAGGCCCAACAGCAACTTAAAGATGCCCAGAGGTCTAAGGATTTATTACTGGAACAGTTAGAGCGTATGCAGCAGTTTTTAGAGTCTTAAATATCCAAAAGTAATCGCCATTGCTCGACTCACTACTCGTTCTAATTGCAGCGACGGCTCTATTATTGGGCTCGCCTGGACCAGCGCCGCTTGCTCTAGCTGCCAGCAGCGCTATTTTCGGCACCTCAAGAACAGTCCCTTTTTTACTGGGGATTGTTACTGGATTAGGATTAGTGATAGTCGGGTCTGCTATGGGACTTTCGCTATTAATTGAGGGCACGCCTGTTGTGAAATCCGCTTTGCAAATAATTGGTGCCATGTATATTTTACATATTGCGCTAAAGATCGCGACCGCGCCTATTTATTCCCTCAAGGTCGATTCTAAGATCCAACCGTCGTTCATGGAGGGGCTGATCCTTAATCTTAGCAATCCAAAAGCCTATGCCGCAATCTTCGCCCTATTTTCTCAATTTGCGCTGCCTTATGAGTCAAGCATCAAAAGCTTAGTGACCACGGGACTGGTTTGCTTTGTCGTAGCAATAGTGGTCGATAGCGCTTGGGTACTTATTGGGTCAGCACTGAGACAACTATTCGCTCACCCAGTTTATGCTCGACCAATTCGATTGCTGTTTGCTTTTCTGATGTTATCAGCAGTAGCCCTGACCTTTATGTCTATCGCATAAAACCTAAGTTGAATTCAATAAGAATGTCCTAGAAGAAGATCACGTAGACCATACCAGCGAACAGTAAATATTTGAGTCCGTAGTATACCTGCCTATTCCAGGCTTTAATTTGTCGAGAATAAATTCGGATGCTGTAAGCCTTTTCGAAGCCTCTATTGAGAAGTCCGACCTTTTCGGTTTCTTCGTTTTGGCTTGAAGATGCTTTTAGCAGATGATCAATCTGTTATTCAATTTTTCTACAAGTTTAAAACACATAGGCCGTCCGACGTCTGCAAACAAAATAATTCGCTGCTGGTCGGTTCTATTGTGCGCCTCATGAATATAGGTTTCATCAAACAATAAATCCTCACCATCACCCCAAGAATGTCTATTGCGATCTACTAAAATATAGTAATTATCATCATTGGGGATAGCTAAACCCAAGTGATATCGCAAGGAACCAGCGAATGGATCGCGGTGCGGGGAAAGCACTGCATCGGGCGGAAGTGACGCAAACATAGCCGCTTTAATGGAAGGTGTTCGTGTCAAAATCTCAGCCGTTTTTGGACACTGATTAGCCGCAGACGGTAAATAATCGTCATACCACTTGAGGTAAAAGCGAGTCCAACCAGTACAAAAAAAGAATTGCATCCAACGTCATTTAGATTCGCTGCGGGAGTAATTTTTCCATCCGCTGACAGGCGCAAAGCCTCTTCACGCATAAGCTCCTAATTGCCTCTAAGAATCGCCAAGTCATCAATATACGTGGTGTCTAACAAAGGCTTATTCGGCAACTTTGCACATAAATTCATTAATAAATTGTAAGGCGCTAGATAGTTGGCATGGGTAAGAAATCGCAGACCCCACGGGAAACGCACTGATCCACGATAATACATGTTCATTATCGCGACTACGTAAATGGCAAAAATTAAGTACCCAAAGGACATCTAGGGCTCCAAAATCTAAAAATTAAACAGTGTTAGGCAATTGTGCATTTAAATGCCGGTGGATGTAAACCAGCTTTAAAGCTGTTTGCGTACTCTCTCTCCTGCTAAGCCGATAACATAGCCCGCAGTAAACACGCCGCCTACCAAATAGCCCAAAATAACAGTATTAAATATTTCGGGCGTTCCTGCTAGTACATTCACCCACCAGGAAGCGGAGAAAATCATACAACAGGTAATCACTATGGTTAATATCTTGCTGATTAGGTCCGAGTCGGTGATTGTACAAGACGCGCGATAAAGCAGTTCAATAAGAATCGTCATAACAAAAGTGAGTAAGAAACTATAGCCTCCCTGGACACAAGCAGCCTTTGCCGCCGCAAAACTTCCGTGCATTGAATTTACCAAATAAGCCCAAACCCCATAGGCAATTAATGCTACAGCCGCGCTGAACAGACTCCGTTGAAATGGACTCATTCGGTCGAAAACTGAACTAATCATTTTTAATCAATACTTAAACCTTATGACCATTAGTCTGCCAGTAAAGCTGGCCAGTTTTTATCTGCCTGTACGATGAAGTCTTGCTTATTTACTGACCATTTTTCATTAATACTCTGGTTATAGTTAAAATAAAGCCTGCCCTCTACAATGGTAAATAATTCAGGCTTAATAGAAGCGGTACTGTTTTGTGATACGGCGTAGGCACAATAACCACCATACTGCGGGGCGTACTTTTGAGGATTAGAGATAAATAATTCGAGATTCTCCTGTGAAGAAAACAACCAGGTCGCTTTGTTGTAGTCAGTCGAATACTCTTCGCTACCTTGAACCGGTTTTCCTTGCGTAAAATACGCCACAGTATCGTAGCCTTTAATCGCGTTACTTGAAAACAAAGCCGTATAAGTGGGCTCCACCGCTTGTAAGCTGAGGCTCAACACTGATGTAATTGCAAAAGCTAGGCCAGTGCTGAGTTTTTTGACATTGCTGCTAGGATAATATTGGCGTAGACAATTAACCATGAAATTACTCATAAAACTAAAAATATTCATTAAGCGGTCCCGATAGATTGAGATAATATGCAGTGTGATTGTCGTTTATGTCATCAATTCCAACAACTTGGACGACACTAACCGCTCACAATGCATTGAACAAACTTTGCGTGATTCAAACTCATGTAAGTAACAGACCGGATGAAAGTGCACATTCACGTCAACTTTTTGCAAAACAAATAGGCCTCGAAAATGAGACCCGAACGGCATTGTCCCGTACCAAGCATAATGGTCACGCATTAGCTTATTCATTTTGCGCCCAGCCTGGTGAGTATAGGCGACGGTAATCGCTTGAATCGGTACTGGTCCAGTGTTTGGTATATTTGCAGCTTCGAACAACGTTGATTTAAATGGTTCTACGTGAACACCGTCAGTGCTAGTGCCTTCAGGAAACAGAATTAAACTGCATCCGCTCGCTAGATGTTCTTGCATAATCGATAATTGCTGCCTAGCCTTACCCGGAGCACGCTCTATAAACAAAGTGTTCTGAAAGCGAGCCAAGGCGCCTAATACAGGCCAATTCGCAACCTCTGACTTGGCGATGAAGTAAGCACGAATTCCACCCAAGGCAAAAATATCGAGATATGATATGTGGTTACTCACAAACAACGTTGGCTTACTGCGATTAAGTTCACCACTAAACGAAACATTGAGTCCTAGAATAAATTGAACGCCTCGATGGAAGTAATGTGGAATCTCACCGTGTATCTTTAGGCCAATTAATTTCAGCACAAAGAAGAGCACCGGCATCATTAGTATCCAGATAATTAGTGCTGGCACCCTCCAAAGTAAGTGACAATAATTTTTTTTAACCTGAAACTGTTGCACGCGTATTCCTAGATTTAGCCAAACCTGACTGTTTTATACCGATTTATTAACCAGCACGTGATTGGTGCTGAACATTTGGCTGGTATCAATATAAATCGCAACGAAGGTAGTATTGAATTTCTGATCTATAATGGCATGATCACTTATGCGGGCACCTATTTTCAAATAGCCACGGAGTAAGGTGGGTACTTGGCCGCGGTTTTTGCCTGGTTGAGGAGTCACTTGAAATTCTTTAATATTGACACTTTCTACCTCTGAGCGAGCTACTGGCATTAATCCAGGCGCTGCTAGATGTTTGTCATATAAGTAGGACAGAATCTCGGTATGCTGATGATAATCGGTACCGGAGAAGCTCGCGCAACCAAACAAAACGTCATAATCATTTTGTTGAATAAATCGCATTGTGAACTTCCACATAAGCATCAATATTGCGCCACCGCGCCCTTCTGGACAAACACACGCTCTACTAAGCTCCAGGGTGTTTTGATAGTGACCTAAAAGCTTGTCCAAATCAAAAGCGTGTTCAGTGTAAAAATTCTGATCAAACTCAAGTGCGTGGCCACTAACTAACCGAACCGTGCCAACAATTTCGTCCTGCTTGCGTCGATCGATAACAATCACATGATAAGCGATGTCATCCCACTGATCCTCTTCTCGCTGAGTATTAAGCATCTCACGGTTAATGCGCCCACCACTCTCCTTAAACAAAACTTTGTAGCGTAACCTTTGCGCTGCTTCAATCTCTGATAATTTTTTAGCGAGGCGCACATCATATTGACCTGCAGACATACTGCCCGCTATCAGTTTTGTCATTTGTTTAAATACATTGGGGGATAAAGCCATAATTACCTCTGAAGCGTCTTATGTTCAGCAGTTGAACCTGCAATTCTTTCAGCTTATTTTTTGACCACAGCGCGCAGTCTAAGTAAGACGTTATGTTAGGTCACTTCAAAAATTTTAATGCACATCAAGCAACACCAGCAAAAAAAGAAGACATAACAATACAAAAACTATATTTTGACAGCCATTACCATAGGTGATCTCATCGGATTTACTTCAGGCTTGTATAGCAAAGGAATTCGCAATGGTTTACCTAGCGGTGCTTTGCACGGAGCGCCATCAGCATAGGCAAATTCAACTGATTCTGAAGAAACTTTTACATGACTAAAGCTGACAGTGTTTGCATCTTCTCGGTGCATACACACTGAATCCATGGACTTACTCGGCACATGGCTTGAATGATAATTAATAAATTGAGATGAGTCGTTTGAATCGTGTAAATTCAGCACACTAAACAATTGCTTACGAAGTGACTTAACATGCTTTGCATCAACTGAAGACGATGATTTAGGTGTCGCTACATCGTCTTCGATTCGGGCTCGCTGACCATCCCATACGCACAGTCGGTTGTTCCCATCGCGGTCAATCACAAACATTCTAAATGCACGATAGTCTTCCAAGTCTAGCTGCAAGAACTGTTGCTCCAAGACAGCTAAATTTTTTGTGGTCGCAAAGCTGCGCACGATTTCTCCGCGACTAGTCCATTGTTTATAAGTTACGATTTGCTCAAACTCGTAATGGTTCAATAAACACACAGTTATTCCGAATTGGTTCGCGGCTATCCAAGTGCCACCAGCGTCAGCATCGGTAGGAGACAAATATTGAACGTCATCGACCTGTTGGATGCTCGGCAATTCAGCACGACTACGCGACACTCGTTCATCTCGGTTAAAAAACAATTCATAACCGCCGTCTTTAACAACCCATGTCATTGTGCACATGCATTGCTCCTATCTGACGTGGACGCTTCTTGTGTCTCCTGGGTCGCGGCTACGTTGTCACGCTCACGCATCATGTCCGTGTGTTTCATAGTAGCAATCGCTACCCCGAATTCGCGCATAGGTTGTTTACCTAAGCCACGGGCCATCGCCGCTATTATCGCGTAATGATGAGCTGTGTGTGATTGTAAAAATAATAGCTCGCGTTCTAGTGTGGTCGCCAGAGGCACCGCTAACAGATGGTCAATAATGTGGTATTGCTGGTCAAATACCTCAAGCTCAAGGGCCTCTAATTGAGCAATCGTGTCTGCAATAGATCTAAGCGCGTACTCTCGGTCTGATTCTAGTTGTTCATCTCGTTCACGTTTGTCATAGCAAAAAACGCCCTTAGTAATTTGACTAAAGAGGCAACGATAATGCTCTATGAGGTGTCGATAATGTGCGCCGATCGTAGCCTGAAAAGCTGGTTTTAATCCAGAACCATACTGTTCAGAATCCAACGTCAGTAACAACTCATCCCCTTCTCTTAGAGCCTGAATATTTGCGTCAATTAAATATTGAGAATTCATTTAATAGCCTAGATGATAAGGTGAAACAAGCATATTGTTGTGTTTCTGTACTCGGATGAAGTTTTGCGTATTTATCTCTTAAATTTGACGCTGCGTCCAATAAATATAGCGAGTAATCATAAACTGTCAACCGGATTCGAATTTAACAATGCAATTTTAATACTAACAGCTCAGACAAAAACTATGCGGCGTAATTGATCTCTTTATATGATCGCCCAATGGCCTATTTAAATGGAGACCCTGCCACATCGAACAGTCTTACACAAGACCGTCCCTTAAGCGCATTTATAGGCAAATTATGAACGCACTGGATACAGATCTCTAAACATAGCAGCAGCGGTAATAGCAGCAGTCTCGGTTCTCAAAATATCTGCGGCCAACCGCAAAGGCAGAAGTCCTGCCCGATCAAACGCACTTATCTCTGCTTCAGAAAACCCTCCCTCTGGACCTATCAAAATAGTGGTGTTTTCATTCGCAACGGCAGCTTTGAGCATTTCAGAAACCCTTTCACCCCCCGCATCGGTATAAAACGCCTGAATAGTGGACTGGGACCGCAAGCTTTCGAGCAATGCAGGGACAGGCAAACTTTGACCAATCAATGGCAAATAAGGATTTTGAGATTGCTTACAGGCTTCTATTGCCACTCGTTGCCATTTTTGTATTAGTTTGCCTTTAACTGTGGTTACTGAATAGTCGCATTCCAGAGCAATGATTTCCGAAACTGACAATTGAGTGAGCATATCGACCATCGTGCGTTGCCTATCGCCCTTGGGGATGGCGGTAGCAATGGTAAGCTTGTGGCTGCTTGGTGCTACCTCTCGGATATTTTGCACGGACACAGTCAATAAATTACGTCCAATTTGATCGATTTCACACTCGGCAACTAATCCATTGCCATTCAACAATTTGATTTCCTGCCCAGTTTTAAGGCGACGAGAGTTACGCGCATGGGCAATTTCACTTCCCTCAAGACTAGCCGAAGTATCGCCTAAACTTAAATTTGCATGAAAAAAGGTTGGAGTAGACATTAAGCGCTCTTTCGATCCCCTGTACTGGGAAACTGACTGTTCAGGTAAACATCATAATGCACG
>JBLHMH010000006.1:0-44897 GCA_047621785.1 Polaribacter sp.
AGGCTTCGTCCAAAGCCAATTCTTTTAGGCTACGCTTAATCATCCGCAGCTGATCGTCACTATCAAGTATCTGAAACGCCTGAGGTAAGTTAGCTTCTTGATAGTGTTGGCGTAGTAAGCGGTGGGCAAGGCTATGAAAAGTTCCAATCCACATGCCGCCCATCGGAATGCCCAGCATATCCTCGATACGGTTGCGCATCTCGCGGCTGGCTTTATTGGTGAAGGTAACGGCCAGTATGGATAAGGGTGAAACCTGATGCGCTTCTACTAAATAGGCAATCCGAGATATCAAAACCCGAGTCTTACCACTACCAGCGCCGGCCAATACGAGTAACGGTTGAGGTGCCGCGGCAACCGCTTCTCGTTGAGCGTCGTTCAGTTCATCAAATATATGCGAAACATCCATGACACGATTCCACGAGGCGAATTTCACCCCAATACTTTGTTAAAAATGTACCGTCGAGCGGCTTCGAAATAGTCAGCTCTTTGTTTATGAAGTCTAAACGCGTCACCTGCGTGCGATTTTGGACCGATTGAAGCAAAAGTCGCTGTGGTCGAGTAAAATAGTAAATTTTCACTGAAGCCCTATTTCAAGCTAATCATTTTTAATCGAGATTAAATAAGGTATCACTGTCATATCTAAGGTTTGAATCTATTCGCTCTTCAGCGTCTTGGATATGCCGCGTAGTTCGACTTAATCCTCTAACTTAAACCCTAGCATAGATTTTATCACAGTCTTTGCAACTGAGGTTGTAGTGCCAACGTATTAACTCGCAAGGAAATCTAATCTAGTCACACCAGCGATCGTTAATGAGGTGACCAAAATCATTTTGGATTGTCTAATTCTAAATAAGGATATTAAGTGGTAGCTTAGCGCTAGCCCAATCAATCGAACGGTATCTCACCTAGCTTGATATTCGGTACTGAGTTGTCAACTTAATCTGCCGTAATTAGAGCATGCTAGTTTTGCTATACACAGGGTGTAATACATTCAGCAAACGCAATTGTCATAAGTGAACGATAATGGCTCGCCGACATCAAATGACGAGCAAAATTAAATAAGCCGTAAAACGATGCATCCGTATCTGGGAATCGCAGGGACTAGTTTGTGTACATAAAACCCCAAGACTCGCTGTTGTCATCACTTGTTCGGGAACACGCGTCGGTTCATCGAAAGTTCGGAGGTATTATTCGAATATTGAGTAGTGTCATGCATTGAGTCAGCTGTTTTTGTCGATGAGCAACGCCATAATTACGCAGCTTAGGGTTTAAGGGTTGCTTACATTTCGCCAACGGTGAACTAAACCATAATCCTCATTGTCTAACCAAGCGCCCTTTGGAAGTCGACTACTGAGACTGAATCTTAATACTGGCCTTTGTACTATCGGGCTTGCTATTTCCCGCAAAGGCCAGCATTGCAATCTAAAACGTTCAGATTTAAAAGTCTAATCTAATTCCAATTTCTAAACGACGGCCCGGCGCAGGAGCGAAGTCCTTGACGATTGAACCATGATAACGCTGCTCATCGTCGGTCAAGTTGCGACCGTGCAAGAAAAGACTAACCTCGCTTTCAGCAATATCAACCTTTCGTTGTACAAACAGGCTTAGGTCTTCGTAAGCCTCGGTAGGTAATTCAAAAGTTGCGGCTCGTCTTTGATTGTCAACCTTTAGGTAGTCGGCGCGTAGACTCCATTGCTCGTTCTTCCAAGAGAGCCCAAACCCAGCACGCGAGGCAGGAATGCGTGGCAGATTAGCATCTTCACCAGAATTTAACTCCACCTCTCCTCGAACATAGTCAAATATAAAATTTAAATCCAAATCGCCAGCCCCAAAAACAGCTAGATGCACGAGGCCTTTCAAATCAACACCCGTAAAAAGAGCATCGTTCTGCTGGAATTGAAATGCCGGTAGACCATCTGCGATGTCGCCTGTGTTGACTTCGTAAATGTAATCTGAAAAATCCATTACATACAGGCTGGTATTAAATTCGACCCGATCATTGCCATAGCCAGCAGACAAGGTTAATGCGGTAACGCCCTCTTCTTGTAAGTTAGGGTCACCAATTTCAAAAGATTGAGTTGCTAAATGCGGGCCATTACTGAAGAGTTCTTCAATCGTCGGTGCGCGATTCGCCACGTCAATTAAGGCTGACAATGTCAGTTCTTCACTGACCGAACGCACTAAACCAAATGACGCGCTTAGAGTATTGAAACCTGTGTTGCTTGACCCTGATGCAGTCGGTTCATAATCAGTTTTCTCAAAACGCAAGCCAGTTTCGAATTCATAGCCACCAAACTGACGCTGTCCAACCCAAAATAAACCTACGGTATCACTATCGACTGGAGGTACAAAAGCTTCTTCACCGGCGGCACTAAATTCTCGACTACCCAGTTGAATGCCTAATGCGCCATCGAAGCCTGCAATTGCTTCATGCTTTAGTTCAACACGGCCTTCCCATGCATCATTTTCGAAAAGCGTGCCGACTTCACCATTTGGCTCAATCTCACTATGCTCATAATCATTTATACCCAGACGAAAATTGATGCTTTCAACGCCAGTAAAAGGGTTGTCTAATTGAGCCTCGAGGTCCAATCGTGTTTGCTTTAAATCGATTATTCCTGGGCCTTCATCTTCATGTTCTTCACCTTCTTCATCATGACCTTCCTCTTCACCTTCTTCATGACCATGACCGCCGACGAGGCCATACTCAGCATCGAAAGAACTGATGGCAAATCCAACGAAGCCACGCTCACCTACAGCACTCAGACCGATCGCGCCACCACGACGTTCTACTCGGCTGCCTTCAAGGATTCCAAACGCTTCTTCCTCTTCTTCATGCTCTTCGCCTTCGTCATCATGACCTTCTTCTTCAGCCTCTTCGGCCGCGATTTGAAAAGCTGATTCAGCAAACCCAGGAATTTCATAATCGTCGGCGTCACTTAAAAAGCCATCCAGATGCAATACAAATGAGTCATTCAAGGGTGCGTCAACGGCGAAAGCTCCGTTACTGGCATTGGCATTGTTTGCTGTACGCAGTTGTACACGCCCACTGGTTTCTTCGGGCACCTCAGAATGAATTCGACTTGTTGCCGCATCGACAATCCCACCAATCGCCCCACTGCCATAAAGAAGCGTGCTTGAACCACGAAGTACCGTAACTTGATCGGTCAAAAATGGCTCTACGCCGACCGCGTGATCACCACTCGTTACCGACACATCTAGTGTATCAATTCGATCAACTGTGGTTTTTACCCGAGCACCAGCGAGGCCATGGATAATTGGGCGACCTACTGCGGTACCAAAGCTAGCAGACTGAATCCCAGCTTCCCCTGATAAGGTTTCGCCGAGCGACCCTGAAACTGTTCGAGTAAGCTCCTCACCTGACAGAACTGTCACTGCTTGAGCGGTGCCATTATTAGCCAACGGATGAGCGATTATCACAAGCTCTTCTAATTCGCCTTTTTGAAATTGCGCAAAAAGCGCTGTCGATGTTGCGGCACTAGCAAGTAGCACGGCATATACTGTTTTTTTTAACATATTAATCCTTAAAGATTTTCGACAAACAGAGTCGAACAAACAAAATACAGCTGCATCAAAAGAAGCAACTGCGGATAGAGCTTAAGCTCAATTTATGAGAAAAAAATAGTCTTTGGTGGGGCGCGAGCTGCGTAAACCGAGATTAAAACGGGGATAAAGAATTCAACTCCGCCTACCTGAAACTTCTCGGGTGAAACATGAAATATCGGGGGAATACTGACTGCGACAGTATGTGCACTGTGATCTTGCGATACATAAACGGCACAAAGCTGATTATGCGCTGAACCCAAATGCTCGACATCATGCGATACCAGTGCTGTCTGAGACAACAAAAGTAGGCAAGCGAATAGCAGGTTGGTTGAGATCTTAATCACGTTCAAGAAGGTTAACATAGAAACATCAACATTGAGTCAAAAACGCTTTGGACACAATCAGTCTTTGCTATCTGAGCTCTTGATAGCTTCTCACGATTGTATTGTCAGATTAACTCTAGCACGCCTCAATAACCAAAGAACTTTAACTTCATTTACGCAGCATAAAGCGCCAACAAATGAAGAACTTTCCCGATCAACCCATACCGTCGCCAAACGCATTGGCTGATATCTGGAGCGACAAGGTTTTCTGTAATGGGATGCTGCAGCAACCTAAAGGGGCCGTGTCTTGACTTTTGCCACCATCAATAATATCCATACGCTAACCAGGGCGAAATTATGCCATCAAATCGTTCAAAATCAGAAGCTAGGCCCGACTCACCAGAACAGCCTGAACCAACCTCGTCCTCATCGAGCGTTGCTTTGCTTCGACTCAATACAGCTCTAAGATTAGCTAGAGACCTTGCCAATCAACATTTTAGAAGCGACATTCAGGGCTCTTAGCGAAATGATACAAGAGGAAGGTTTAGCAGAACTATGCACGCTGCTTCAAACGAAACTAAGCTGCCCAAAATGACGATTCCCAAGACGCCTTACCAAACGTTGAAGACGCCATCAGTACCGGCGCAACTGCAGGGCTTTCAGCGACCCTGGCGATATGCGAACCTTGACTGGCAGTACAAACTTTGAACAGATGCTGACAATCAAACACTGATCGAGAACGAATACCCATGTTTTTTGCCGACCTATCTGGAATACCTACATGCAGTTCAGCATGTTGATGCGGCGCGCTATTTCATCATGTTGCATCATTGTGCCTTTTACGTCGATCTGGATTATGACTGACTGCGCCCTCTAGATGATCTGATTGGCGGACCCAGTTGTGTACTCAGTCTCGAGCCAACCGTATCCGCCCAAAAGGTTGCGCGCGTGAAAATCATTAGCAACGCGCTGAGCGCGGCTAACCCCGGTCATTCGATGCTACAAGTACTTACCTGGTTCCTTGAGCCATGCTTCAGAAGGGCCAGACAAAATCATGAGCAGGAGGTACTGGAAACCACTGGTCCATTAATGTTGACCGATGTGTGCGACGCGCTGCCCAATCGTGAGCTGGTGACGCTTGTTGAGTCAGAACAATTTTATCCACTTACAATGCACGAGGCAGACGTACTACGAGGAGTTCGTCTGATGCACGAGGTTCCCGGCGTAGACCTGGACTGCGCGCGCAAACGGTTGGCGAACGCATTCGCAATTCATCACCGCTTTGGTACCTTGTGGCGTGACGGTTTATAGCCTCGTGACAAGACTTTGCGAAGAACGACAACCGTGATTAACAATTTCAGATCGGCGAATCAAAACCGCCAACGTCCCATGTGGATGTGCGAAGCATAGTCACCAAATTGACAGGTGGCGGAGTTACAGATCCGACAAAGCGCGCCAGGACTCCGCGCAAATGTTAACCTCGGCCACTTGCGGGCCGCCACATAGTCATGGAAAACCTACGTTACCGGGCCGTGCCCGGTCGTATCCAGAATGTCGTTGGCACAATTCACAGTACGTGCCGACTCAGACATCCGTTGTAACTCGACACCTATGAAATCATGGTGCGCGCGTGCGCCAAGCTAGTGATTCGCCATCCGTAAGCCATCTCTAGCCCGGTGGCCGTGTTGATGGAGACTGATGGTATCCATGCTCTTTTCTTCCGAGTGTACGCAACGCAATGTCCGTAAGTGGTCGAGAGGATGGTGAATCAACATGTCCAGATCCATGTAGAGTCCACAAAAGCCTGAACTGCGACCATGCGCGACATGTCGGTTCGAAGGATCTGATACTGGTGCAGATCATAGCTAGCCAGCATTTCTAGTGCTTTTCAGCCACCAGATCTCGGCATTAGTCATCGTTGTACAGCCGGTGGTCCCAACCTGGATGCAGGGTCAAAAGCTGTTTGCGCAATTGCATCAGGGCTGGCGGCCTCGCCCTCGAATCCAAGATTTGATGGGTCACCGCGGGAATCATGGCTTTTCGGCTACCTTCGGGATATAGATACGATCATTGAACTACAAGAATACCCCTGGTCTCAAAACCACGATTGGGCTTGGACTATTATCCCTTTCTTTTTGGAATCGCTGCTGGTCTCTTTAGCAATGCTCGCTGGAAAGAACAAGTACGCACAGATGGGGTGCTCGCTTTATGTCAAGCAAATGGCTTCCCAGAGCATTGTAAACCCATGGGCAAGGATGACTTTGAATGTGCTGATCTAATAAGACCACAGTAATATTTACATTTTATTGATTACCCACGTCTACAAAATAGGGCTAACTTGCTGACAACAACCTGAAAACTTGAATTGTGTATGACTGCAAATGGAAAAACTTCTGGTGCAAACTTCAACGGCGTATGACTGGTGCCGCAGCGAACTTCTAATAAGCTGACCTAGCTCATGGTGCACCAATAAGCCATGGCGCAACACTGTTCAACCAATCCGATCTAGCGATCCAAGCGCTTGCTATCTGCAAGGCTATAAGTATGACGATGCAGCTTATTGTCGCCCGATGAAGTCTGCCCAAGGTCCGAATGTCATATACTGCTAGAGCAATCAGAAAGGGATCCAACACCAAATACACAACTTTATCCAGCATTTGCAACAGAAAGAATGGACGGCCCGTCTTTGATAAATAGATTGATAACAGTAGATGTTCAATTTGCGACCAATCTAATAGCGCTTTGGTATGGTCTAGACTGCGAACTATTGGGTGGTCGATATGAGTTGTGCTGACTAATAATACCGTTTGAATTGTGAGTGGTTTTTGCGCGCCTAATTTTCACAATTGTTAACAAAAAATTAATGGATATGTCAGTTATCCTAATAGTACGAGGAGTGAAAATCATGATCCTACGCCGCGTTATTAAGCATTTTCAAAATCAAGAATGGACGGCCATTGGCATTGATTTTATGATCGTCGTGCTTGGCTTGCTGGGAGCCACGCAGGTAAGCAATTGGAACAGCACTCGTCAGGATCACGCACGCGGCGAAATCTATTCTAAACGCCTCAAGTCGGATTTGTATCTTGAGCTCGAATACACAAAAGCACTCCTGGCCTACCACAAGGTAACGTTCGACGCTGGCCGAGTGGCCTATGTCGGCTTGAAGGGCAACCTCGAGCTTGATGACGAAACTATTCTGGTCAACGCCTATCGGGCGACTCAACACACCTGGTACGAACGCCGACGCGCGTCCTTCGACGAAATTGTCGCATCCGGGGCCCTCGGGCTAATTTCCGATCAGGCCATGCGCGAAGCGGCAATAGGCATTTACAACACGCCACTCTTCGATATGCTTATCCAGGAAGGACAGAATTCCAAATATCGTGAGCTGTTTCGCATGGCCATCGAACCGGACCTGCAAGACGCGCTCAACCGCAACTGCGGTGACAGGGAGCTGCCGACGCGCCGCGCCGCCTTGGTCCTTCTTACGCTCGACTATGATTGCACCCTCAATACCAGCCCAAAGGAATTAGCGGCTGCTGTTAAGGCCCTTCGAAGCGATCCAGACATCACCCAGGCACTTCGTCTGCGTCATGCCCAGACCGCTGGCCGGATCAGCGAAATTCCGTCGATCATCGAATCATACGGCCTGCAAGCCCTCTTCTTAGAAGAAAGCACCCCGTGATCCTGCGTCGCCTAAGCAATGCAGTTCGTCAACAAGACTGGTGCACAGTCGTCGTGGAAATCCTGATCGTCGTGGTGGGCGTATTTATCGGCTTGCAAGTTAACAACTGGAACCTAGCGCGATCAGACAGAGCCGAAGCCCGCATCATCCTTGAGCTTCTAGAGCAGGATATTGAACAAATCCTTGATCTTACTGACCGCGCGCTTGGGAGGCATGCTTTCAGTTTGGCTGCAACGGCTCGTTTGATCCATGGCATTCGAGGAAAAAAGTTCAATGACGAGACACTCTTGCTCGACATAGCGGCTGTTTCCCAGCTTTCGGTACCACCGGAACACCGGCGACTTTCACGCAACTGGTCTCAAGCGGTCGTCTTAAGTTGATCCACAGCCAAGACCTGAGGCGCTCACTCACTGGATACGACGATTTCATTCGTTTTGTTCAATCACAATATGACGTCTTTTCGGAGCCAATAACGCAGACCGAACACACCCTGATGCAGGCATCTTCGTTGCACGCCACGGGTCTGGTAAAAAGCTTCAACGAAATTGGACGGCGGGATGCTGTTGACCGTCAGATGCTGTTCAATAGTCCACAGATGATGACGGCTCTTCAAACCGCTTATGCCGTACAAGAAAGCATTCATGCTTTTCTGTCTGATCGTAGGGCTAAAATTGTGGCGATTCAAGCACAAATCCGAGCAGAGCAGGAGCCCCAGCCATGATCCTCCGCCTTCTTACTAAACACGTCAAAGACCAAAGCTGGGTTGCCGTTGTGCTCGATTTTGTGATCGTTGTCGTGGGGGTTGCTGTCGCCTTGAAGTCGATCATGCTACGGGCGCGCGGGCACCTTTTAGCGAGATCGCTATTAACATGGTGCGCGACCGTAAAATCACCGAAGACAGACATTTTGATAATTGAATACAACGCTAATTTATTTTGGGGATCAGTACAATGACCAATACTCTATCTGAGCTTAAACGGCGCAACATCTTCCGCGTCGCTGGCGTTTATGCGGTTGCTGGCTGGTTGCTCGCGCAATTGGCCTCGGCTCTTGAAAGTTCGCTAAATATGCCGGGCTGGTTTGACACCGTGGTCGTCAGCTTGTTGCTGCTTGGCTTCCCGGTAGCGATGATCTTGGCGTGGGCCTTCGAAATGACGCCGGAGGGGTTCAAGAAAACCCAGAGCCTGAACGGCGGGGATGAAAACACCCAAACGACAGGGCGCAAACTCGACTATGTGTTAATTGGCGGCTTGGCGCTTGTGGGCTTACTCATCATTGGTGACAGAGCGATTCCAAAAGCGACAGTGACGCCGAGCGCTCCCATCATCGCCGCAATTGACACCTTCACAGGCCAGTCCATCGCGGTGCTGCCGTTTGAAGATTTCTCGCCGGATCAGGATCAGGAATATTTTGCTGACGGCATTGCCGAAGAGCTGCTTAATGTTCTGGCGCGTGTAGAGGGCCTGCGCGTTACGTCGCGTACATCTGCTTTCTCGTATAAGGGCCGCGAGGCCAGTATTGCCGAGATCGGCAAAGCGCTGAACGTGGCGCATATCCTTGAAGGCAGTGTGCGCAAGGCGGGTGATACGCTGCGCATCACCGCGCAGTTGATCGACACAAAAACCGACGAACACATGTGGTCGACCGCTGACGGCGGAGAATATCTTCGAAATTCAGGACGAAATTTCCAAAGCCATCGTTCTGGAGCTAAACGGTCGTCTCGATCTGTTGCCAGAGACGTCGACCCGCGCGACCCAATCGACAGAGGCGCTTGAGGCCTATCTCAAAGGTAAGGAAGCCTACGGGCCACGATCTGCCGAAGGCATAAAGACCGCAATTACCGAGCTTAGCCGCGCCGTCACCCTCGACCCAGAATTTGCCGTGGCCCATGCAAAACTGGCGCGGGCTTACGCTCTAGCGCGAGAATATGCAGGTTTGGATGTGGCCTATGCCTATCCGCCAGCTCAAATCCAGATTAACCGTGCCCTTGCGCTCGCGCCCACCGATTGGGACGTCTTAGCCGAGTACGCTTGGTTCTTATCTGATGCCCAAAGGATGAGTTTTGGCGACAAGACCATAAATCTCGACCAAGTTGTTGCCGCCTTTGATGCCGCCATTACCGCTAATCCAAACAATGCAGACGCCCATCGCGGCAAGGGATGGACACTCGTAAATAACGATCGACTGGACGAAGCCCGATCATCGCTCGAACGCGCCAAAGAGCTGAATCCGCGTGACCCGTTGATCTATTTGAATCTGACCGCTGTCGCCTGGAAACAAGGCAACATTAAAGAGGCTCTTAAGCTCGCCACGGTGGCGGTTCGACAGAACCCTACGGCCTTATATGCGCGTAGCGTTTTATCAGCCGCATACCAAGAGCTTGGCGATATTGAAACGGCGCACCGAGTTTGGCAATCCTGCCGAGTCGAAAGCGCCTGCGCTGTCTCGCTTTGGGATCTTTTTATTCAACTTGGTATTGAATCTGATGATCCCAAACTATTGGGAGATTATACGGTACTGGACAAGTTCTATGCTGCGGGGCGGTATGATGAATTCGCACAAGAAGTCGCCACTTTAAACGCTGTCTCGCTGATCGGAAAGGTCGAGATGTATACCGATGTGGGAGCGTGGGATGAGGCTTATAGCCTCATACAGAACAATCCCGCAGTGTTTGAGCCTGTATTTAAGGGCGTATCCTCCAGTTACACCCAAACAATTCGGAATGAAATCGCTCTATTGGCGGTATTACAGAACCAAGACGACCCAAGGGCCAAGGGCGTCAGAGCCTCGCTTGCCAAGAAATATCAGGGTGTGGTTCCTGGCGAACACATCGCCTTGGACATCTATTTCAATGGCGCGGCGTGGCGAATACTGGAAGGCGATCTTGACGGTGCGATGGTCTGGCTAAATGCAATGGCTGATCAAGGCCGGTTCCTTTATTATTTTTCTGGCAATTCCGCCCTGTTGGATCGGTTAAAATCCCGTCCTGATTATCAAGCCTTCCGCGCACGCATGGACAGTTATCGTACCCGTGACCGCTCCTTGATCGAAGCCCAGATCGCCAACCCGCCCGAGTTCTGGTGGAGCCCAGACGAGTTGCAGGCAGACTAATGCGCCTGCGCTCCCTCACTAAACACGTCAAAGACCAAAACCGGTTGCCGTTGTGCTTGATTTTGTGATTGTTGTGTTTGGTGTTGGTGTGGCCATGATGGGCCAACAATGGCTAAGTGAGCGCCAGCAACGTGCAGATATGGCAGTGGCGCAAAGCGTATTGAGAGTTGATCTGGTTAAAAATTACAACAACGCCAAGGAGCGCTTAGCACTGGCTGAATGCCGGGCTCAGAGCTATCGCGCCATTGCGACACAATTACTTGAACCGGTTGAAAGTTGGGTGAACATAGTGCGTAGTGATGAAAATGATGAATTTAAAACCATCTTGCCCAATACCTTGCGCTCGCCAATTCGTGGTTGGGGGTCAAGTACATGGGACGCAGAACTCGGACGGGGCACCTTCAATCAACTGGATGATCAGCGAAGAATGGCGTTGGATTCCATCTTTAAACAAGCGCAACTTGCAGAGCAATTGCAGGAACATATTCAAACGCTACAAGGGCGGCTAAAACTATTGGCGGTGGCACCTAACATAAGCCAAAGCGAGCGATTCCGCTATTACGATGTTGTTGCAGAATTAGACGATAAAAGTACTCTTTTAGAAACAATTGCCATGCAACTTATCGGCGCGATTGAGCCGCTAATGACCGACTTATCATTAGCGGACAAAAAAGAACTGATGGTCAGGGTGATAGGCTCAAATGAAATCGCCAGCGACGTTTATGGTGATTGCTACGTGCCAATGTTCTGGTCCATACTCAGTGTACAAACTAGCGAGACCACACAATGATCCTGCGCCGTCTCACTAAACACGTCAAAGACCAAAATTGGTTCGCCGTTGCGGTGGAAACGCTGATTGTGGTGCTCTGCGTGTTCCTTGGCTTGCAAGTCAATAATTGGAATACTGAGAACACAGCAAGAGTAAACGAAAGGCAATTATTGTCGCAACTTCAAAGCGATGTTGAGGCAGCAGTAAGCTTCAAAACCGTATGGTTTGCGGAAATACAGGCGCACCGGAAATTGCTGATTGAAGCGGTTGACGTCGTCCAGAATAAACCTGATAAACAGATAATTAGCGATGCGCAGTGCCGCGCGATGTGGTCTTCACACCTGCTTTTCTATCCGGTCGCTCCGCTAGGCTCTTTGGATGAAATGCTAGCGAAAAGTAGTTTGTACACCTCTAGTGGGCAAGCCCTGCGACCAGCGCTATTGAAGTATAGGGACCAACTTACAGTGATCATGCAACTCAATACTACTCTGTCAGGCTTGGCCAACTTAGGCGATAACTATAGCCACGCTTTCCCGCGCCGCTTGACCGACGTGCCTGAACTTGACGTTTTAGCAAAGGAACTTGCAAACGAACAGGTCGCTCGACTCACCGACGCCACCTTTAACACCGCTTGCATCTTAGACACCATACGCGCAGACCAGTCGATCCAAAACAAACTCCTGAGTAATATTGCGCGCACTGACGGCGTCGTTCAGCGTGTACACATTGAACTGACTAGCCTAGAAAAAATCAAGGCAGACTTACTGCAGGCCAAGTTATGATCTTACGCCGCGTTATCAAACATTTCCGTCATCAAGAATGGACTGCCATCGCCATCGATTTTGTGATTGTGGTAGTTGGGGTATTTGTTGGTATTCAGGTATCAAATTGGAATCAAGCACAATCCGATAGGAGCTTAGGTGAAAAATTAACTGAACGACTCAGAGCCGATCTTGTGGTTGAGGCATGGAATTATGCCATGTTGATAGAGTATCTGGCGGATGTGCAAAGCAATACCGATAAAGCGCTGGCGGGATTTACGGGCAGGAATAAAATCTCTGACGAACAATTATTGATTGCCGCTTATCGGGCAACGCAATATAACGCAGGAATCAGGCAGAGCACCACCTATGACGAACTTATTTCTACCGGGAAAATTGCTTTTATCACGGATAAAACCTTGGTTAATACCGCTATACTTATATACGCCCCCGGAATATTTGATCAACTGCTTAATGAAGGCGTCGATTCTGCATACCGCGAGACGTTCAGAAAGACTCTGCCAGTAGAAATCCAAGATAGTATTAGTCAACTTTGTGGAGATCGCTTTGTGCAGATAGGTGATTTCAATCGTATTAAGAACCAGTTGAACTACCCCTGCACAACAGACTTATCCCCCCAACAATTTGAGCTGGCCGTAAACAAGCTGCGTGGCAATCCCGCTATCCTTGAAAACCTGCGTTTGCGCGCCATGAATGTCAGAACACAGCACTACAACCTGGTGGTGGAAAACCAAGATATTTTTAACGCGATCAAAAACATTAAAAATGCGGCGCCTGCTGGCAAAACTTCGGGTGCAAAAACCCCAGACACCACCCTTACAAACTAAAGCCAGGTAAACAAGTATGTTCTTACGCCGCCTTACTAAACACGTCAAAGAGCAGAACTGGTTTGCGGTGGGGCTGGGTTTTTTGATTGTCGTCATCGGCATTCTACTTGCCTTTAAAATTACCAATTAGAACGAGGCCCGTAGCCTGCGAGGGCAAGAAGCCGCGATTTTGGACAATATCATCGACGACCTGCGCGGTGACGACTTACAATTAACCGAAGGCATAAACACAGCGGTGATCAATACACAGGCGGCAAATTTTGTGCTGAAAGCTGCGGGCCGTCCCCAGGCCGATAATATTACATTTCTGGTCGACTCCTCACAAAATATCGCAAACACCCTAATAGCACCGGCATCGAGGGATTTAGATCCAAAGCTAACGAACATGCACTGGCAACTCAGTGTCGCACGTTATCATCCCACACAGAGCGCTTCCGCCCTTGGCTCGCTTATCGCGGGGGGTAATTTGAATTTGTTGCGCGACAAGGAGCTCATCAAGCAGCTGCAAGTTTACCAAGACCTTTGGCGTGGTCTCGAAGATTCGCAAGACCTGACCTACCGCCCGTTTCGCAATCAGACGGCTTTTGTCGGACAAAAATTTGGACTCAGTCTGTTTTCTAATGTGCCGAAGGAAGAGTTAATCGGGCTCGTGCGTGACAATCCGGAACTGGAAGGCACCTTGCGCGCCCTCGCAGAATATTCAATCATCCACCATGCGGAAATGGTCCAGACCCTCAAAGTCACGCGTGAGTTGTTGGTAGACCTAGGAAAAACAAGCTCATGATGCTGCGCCGCTTGACTAAACACGTCAAAGACCAGAACTGGTTCGCCGTTACGCTGGATTTCTTGATTGTCGTGGAATAACAGGGTCAGACCAGAATGGCGCTGAGTTAAACCTACTTTGCAAGTTGTCTTCCCTGATGTGAAATCTCTAGCATTGTATGCCGATGGACTGTCAATAATTGATGGTTTTTAGGTCGCCGTTACTCTGAAAAACAGTCATATTATTCGACGGTAACTGACTTAGCCAGATTTCGTGGCTTGTCGATGTCGGTGCCTTTTAATAGCGCTACATGATATGCCAGCAATTGCAGAGGAATGGTGTAGATGATGGGGGCAATGAAGTTATTTACCGGAGCAACGTTTAACACCATGGTTTCGTCATCTGATTCGAGGCCTGAATTTACGTCAGCAAAAACGTATAGACGACCGCCGCGCGCGCGAACCTCTTCAAGGTTAGACTTTAGCTTTTCAAGTAGTTCGTCATTAGGGGCTACTGCAACGACCGGCATATCTTCGTCTACGAGCGCCAGTGGGCCGTGTTTCAATTCGCCAGCGGCATAGGCTTCCGCATGAATGTAAGATATTTCTTTGAGTTTGAGTGCTCCTTCAACCGCAATCGGAAAATGCGCTCCTCGACCCAAAAATAGAGAGTGATGCTTATTTGCGAAGTGTTTCGCCATTGCGATAATATCGTCTTCAAGGTTCAGTGCGTGTTCAATTTGATTTGGTAGCGTTCGTAATTCCTTAACAATCTCATGTTCGACTGAATCACCGTCAGCATCCAAACCTAAGGCTCGGCGCCGTAGGCAGATGGCTAACATCAATAGAGTTACAAGCTGAGTTGTGAATGCTTTGGTGGATGCAACCCCAATCTCGCGCCCAGCATGGGTGAAGATTGTTAAATCACTGGCCCGTACTAATGAGCTCTCGGGGGCATTGCAAATACACAGGGTATTAGTGTAACCCAAGCCTTTAGCCATCTCCAATGCGGCCATGGTATCAAGCGTTTCGCCAGACTGAGAGATAGTCACGAACAAGGTGCCGTCATCGACAACATGTTTTCGGTAGCGGTATTCACTGGCGATTTCGACGTCGCAACGAATGCCGAACTCCTCAAACCAATAGCGTGCCACACATGCCGCGTTATAGCTGGTGCCACAAGCGATAATTTTGAGTGCCTTAGCCGCGTCAAATATTTCCTTAGCGTTTTCACCAAAGGGTATTTCTAACACGCTGTTCGCACCGAGGCGGCCTTCGAGGGTTTCAGTAATGGCGCGGGTCTGTTCATGAATTTCTTTTTTCATGAAGTGCGTATAACCTTCTAGATCAGTTTCATCATCACTCAAGGTGCTGACTAAAACTTTGCGCTCAACGACGTTTCGATCTCGGTCGTAAATGGTTACAGAGTGTCTGGTGATGTCAGCAATGTCGCCGTCTTCCAGTACCATGTAATTGCTACAAACGGGTATCAATGCCGACATGTCTGAAGCAATAAAATTTTCACCATCAGCAAGACCAATTAACAATGGAGAACCGCTGCGTGCAGCGATCAAACGGCTGTTATCATGTTTAGAAACGACGCCGAGACCGTAAGCGCCACGGATTTCATCGACGGTGTTTTGGACTGCGGTCAGCAGGTCTGCCCCAGCTTGCATATGCATATCAATCTGATGCACGATGACTTCGGTGTCAGTTTCGGAACTAAATACAAAGCCCTTCTGCGTTTGTTGGACGCGCAGTTCTTGATGATTTTCAATAATACCATTGTGTACCACCGCCACTTGTTGTGAACTGGTATGCGGGTGAGCGTTGTTAAGTGCGGGTCGTCCATGCGTGGCCCAGCGAGTATGCGCAATGCCAATGTGACCGCTAACATCATCACTTATTGCTTCGAGGCCGGCGACCCGCCCAACGCTCCGGCGCAGGTCTAAGTCTCCATTTTCAGCAATCACAGCTAAGCCGGCAGAGTCATAGCCTCGGTATTCAAGTCGTTTTAGCCCATCGATCAAGATGGGAGTAATATCTCGCGATGCAATCGCGCCTACAATGCCACACATGCTGTCACCCTATATTTACTATTATTTTTTAGGTCGCTTCCAACCCTCTATCAGTCGTTGTCGAGCACGGCTTATAGCTAATTGATCTTTTTTTACGTTACTGGTGATGGTTGATCCTGCCCCGATAGTAGCGCCATCTTCAATTTCTATTGGGGCCACCAATTGGCTATCAGAGCCAACGAAGACGTCCTTGCCAATAATAGTTTGGTGCTTGTAGGCACCATCATAATTACAGGTAATAACGCCTGCACCGATATTGGTGTTTTCGCCGACCAGCGCATCGCCAACGTAGCTGAGGTGATTAACTTTGGCACCTTTATCGAGAACCGCATTTTTTGTTTCAACAAAATTGCCGATTCGAACCCCATCATTTAATTGGGTTCCGGGCCTCAATCTTGCGAAGGGCCCTACGTTAACCAGTTCGCCTATTTTTGTTTGATCGATTACCGAGTTAGCGTGGATATGCGTATTGTCTCCAATCTCGCTTGCGGTGATCGTACAATTGGGCGCAATGCTTACATTGCTACCGATGATGGTTGGGCCAATTATAACTGCATTGATATCGATTACGCTATCAATCCCAATCTGAACATCACCTCGAATATCAATACGGCTTGGGTCGATGATGGTAACGCCGCTATTCATCAGCTGTTCGGCTCGATTGTGTTGATATAGCCGTTCTACGCGAGCCAATTGAACCCGACTATTGATGCCTTCAACTTCAACATTGCTGGCTGGTTGATAGGCTGTGATTGGATTGCCGGCGGCATAGGCTATCTTTACGATATCGGTTAAATAATACTCCTGTTGAGCATTGTCATTACTAAGCTCGGACAACCAGGTTTTCAAATCCTTGGTCCGAGCACACAAAATCCCAGAATTAATCTCTTGTATCGCGGCTTGTTGGCTAGAGGCGTCTTTCTGTTCTACAATTCCGCAAACGCCGTCACTTTCATCTCTGATTATTCGGCCCAGTCCGCTTGGGTCCGAAAAATTGGCGGTCAGTAACGCCAATGGAAAAGCAGTCATTGATGCAACCATTGGTGCCAAGGTCTCTGAGCGTATTAAGGGTACGTCAGCGGTAAGCATCAGCAGAAAAGAATCGTCACCAACGCCGGGCATTACCTGTTGTACCGCATGGCCCGTGCCCAACTGCTCTACTTGCTCTACCCAGTTGATCTCAACATCACCAAGATCATGGGTTTTAAAGGCATCGATAACTTGATCCTTTGCGTGGCCCACCACGATATGAATCTTGCTTGGTTGAAGTTGTAATGCGGTCTCGATCACATGCGCCAGCAATGGCATGCCAGCAACTTGGTGCAGTACCTTCGGTAGCGATGACCGCATACGGCTGCCTTTACCGGCTGCGAGAATTGCAATTTCAAGGGATGGTGTTGTCATACAGGGTTTTATCAGATTAATAATTAACAGAATACTGTTAGATAGGTTTCAAAAGCCAAGCGAGGTGATCACTTAATGGTTTAGATTCTATCAAACTACGAAGCCTTAAGTTGGAGATTGCACCGGATATACAAAGATCAATGCTTGATCGAAGTACAATTAATATTAAAGTTAACATCGGTTTAGGGCCAAGCGTTATAATTGTCCCTTTAGTAACCTTCGCTGAGGCCAAGTTGCCCACCCCAGACTCTTTCATGCCGCCTGAAATTAAGCTCAAACCAATTGCATATACCCTTGGCGAACCGGCAGGGATCGGTGCGGATATCATAATTCAATTGGCTCAAGACGAAATTCTAGATGATATTGTCTGCATAGGCGATTCCAGAGTTTTGCAAGCAAGGGCGCAGGCATTGAACTTGCCGTTATTGTTGGTCGATCACCCAGAAAAGCCGACAATGCTCGCTTGTCTGAGTGTAGACCATCAGCCTATTGCTAATTACTCAGTGCTAGGACAGGATGACTCGGATAATGTAGGCGGCGTGTTAACGATGCTTAATATCGCAATTGATGGTTGTTTGAACGGGGAGTTTGCGGCGATGGTTACCGGGCCTTTAAACAAGGCGGCTATTAATGACGCGGGCAAGGTGTTTTTGGGGCATACCGAATACCTAGCCGAGCGTTGCAAAGCAGTCATGCCCGTCATGATGTTAGCGACATCGAGCTTGCGCGTGGCCTTGGTTACTACCCATTTACCACTACGCAATGTCAGTGACGCAATTACTAAGCAGTTGGTTCAACAAATATGTCGAATCGTCGATAGTGACCTACGCAGCAAGTATGGCATTGAGAAGCCGCGAATATTGGTGTGTGGATTGAATCCACATGCGGGTGAAGGTGGTCATCTTGGCACAGAGGAAATCGACATTATTATTCCCGCCTTAGATGAACTCCGCGCGCAAGGGCTAGATCTGCTTGGACCATTGCCCGCCGACACTCTTTTTACCCCACGTTATCTCGATAATGCAGATGTCGTGATTGCGATGTACCACGATCAGGGTTTACCCGTGTTGAAAGCCTTAGGTTTTGGCAATGCGGCGAATATTACTCTGGGTTTACCAATTATCCGAACTTCCGTAGATCATGGCACCGCCTATGATCTAGCCGGCACCGGGCAAGCTGACACCGGCAGTCTAGAGACTGCAATAAACGTCGCCCGGAAAATGTGTAAAGTAGCAACAAACTCATGAAAGAAAAAACCACTAACGACCTGTTTGCCTCGCCCAGAAAATCCTTAGGTCAAAATTTTCTGCAAGACCCGAATATTATTCGTAAAATTGTTGCTAGCCTAAACATCAAAAAAGACGATGTGGTGATGGAGATTGGCCCAGGCCGCGGCGCTTTAACAGAACTAATGCTGCCGCAGGCAGGGCAACTTCACTTAGTGGAGTTTGACCGCGATTTGGCTCGCTATTGGCGACAACGTGCTGAAGAAAACTCTAATTTGGTGGTACACGAATACGACGTTCTCAAATTTGATTTAGACGAAGTGTTGGCGTCGACAGAGCGTCGGATCAAGATTATTGGCAACCTGCCGTATAATATTTCCAGCCCTGTCTTGTTCCATTTGATGCCGTTTGCAGCGCGTATAGACTCCCAAGTGGTGATGCTGCAAAAAGAAGTTGTTGATCGAATGAGTGCCGATTCTGGCAATAAGCAATATGGGCGACTGTCGGTAATGTTGCAATATCGATACCAAATTGAAAACTTATTTAAGGTTCCTGCCAGTGCTTTCTTCCCGCCACCGAAGGTTGAATCGGCTATTGCTCGTTTGACGCCTAAGCAAATAATCGAACGGCCGGTAAATAACTTGTTGGACTTCGAGAAAATTGTAAAGCAAGCATTTTCACAGCGTCGTAAAACCTTACGCAATACTTTGAAAGGCTCCCTAAGTGCCGAGCAAATGGAATCTGTCGGTGTTTTGCCTACTAATCGTGCGGAAGTCTTGAGCGTTGATAATTTTGTCGATCTTACCAACCTCTACACCGCCAATGCGTGAGCACTAACGAATGAATAACGATGCAGCACAACAATTAGTAGCAACAAACCGGAGAATCCATACAGTTTCTGGTATGCCTATTGGTATTGTTCTTGGTAATTAGAACTCAGATCTAATCATTAATGCTTGGAGGAAGGTATGAGTGGTTTATCAGATGTAGGAAAAACGGTTTTGCATGATCTCACTGTCGATAATGCGGTGGACGTTAAAGATTTTTATGCGAGCGTGGTTGACTGGGACACGGTGGCTGTTTTTATGCCAAGTGACGAACACTCAGGCGGCGACTACGAAGATTTTAATATGAATCTTCCAGGGTCGGCTAAAACCATCGCCGGAGTCGCCATGCCCGAGGGAACAATAACAAACTACCACATCAATGGATAATGTACGTCGCAGTGCAGAACTCACAAGCCAGTGCGGAGCGGCGTATTAAGCTGGGTGGGGAAATTGTCAATGGCCCACGCTACATGGGCGATGATGTGTACTACTAGATTAAAGATCCAGCCGGAGCAACTTTAGCCATCTATTCCCCGGGCAGTCGAAAATTAGTTAGAGGCGGGGTGAGGTGCTTAGTTAAACCCGGGAATTGCGTCTGCATTTTCTCAACGAACGGCGCGCACACAGCACCGAGGCTTTCACCCCGGCCTTTAATCGTTGATAGGCAAGATGGATGCGCGATGACGATCACACGGTTCTATTCAGCAAGATCCTTCTTCAAACCAAACTTAAGAACGTTACCTGCCGGATTGCGTGGTAGTGCGTCAACAAGATGCAACCTTAATGGTAGTTTATATTTCGCCAGCTGGGTTTCAGCAAAAGCCCGAAGCTCTTCGATGGTTAACTCCTTGCCTTTATGCAATGCGGCTACGGCCGTTATGGCTTCGCCCCATTTTTCATCTTTCAGGCCGATGACAGCAACCTCGGCTATTGCTTCATGCTTCGATAGTACGTTTTCAACTTCTACTGGATAGACGTTTTCACCTCCGGATATGACAATATCTTTATGCCGGCCACAGACAAACAAGAAGCCACCCTCGTCTAAATAGCCAACATCGCCAGAGTGAAACCAACCTTCTCTGTCGATCGCCTCGGCAGTAGCTTCGGGTCGGTTCCAATAGCCTTTCATAACGTTCGGGCCGGCAACGCAAATTTCGCCTCGTTCACCGGCAGCCAAAGTTTGATTATTATTGTCGATAATTTTTAGCTCGGTATACATCGGCGGTTGACCGGCGGAGCCGCGTTTACTAAGTGCCCACTCAGGCGTTAAATAGGAGGCGAAAGGGCTAGTTTCGGTAAGTCCATAACCTTGGCAGAACGACACTCCCCGGTCTGCGTAGAGCGTCATTAGGGACTCAGATGGGGGTGCTGCGCCACAGATGAAGGTTTCGACTTGGCTAAAATCGGTTACGTCAAAAGCTGGGTGCTGCGACATGAATAAAAACATCGCGGGGGGACCGAACATATGGGTTACCTTGTATTTATCGAACGCCCTCAGTACTTTAGTTGGGTCAAAGTTTCGCATTAATACTAAAGTAGAACCCAGTGTAAAGTTGTGTAAGGTCATCACATTCAGGCCACCAATGTGAAACAGGGGCGCGACGGTAAGAACCACATCGTCCCGCGAAGCACCTAATGTCAAATGCGAATTGATATTATTCCAGAGAATATTGCCGTGAGTGAGCATGACGCCCTTCGGCATGCCTGTGGTGCCTGATGTGTACATGATCAGGCTAACATCGTGTTGGTCGACGCTAACAATTTCATCAAGCGGTTCGGCTATAGCGCGCTCTGTACGAAGGTCTATCCAACCATCGATGGCTGATTCAGCACTATAGAATTGTTGGCAACAGATCTTGTCTTTGATCCGCTCTATGTTCGGCTGTAATGCATCATCACAGATTAGGCTATGAATGCCGGAATCGTTGATGTTGAACTCTAGCTCTAGCGCGGTTAAACGAAAGTTCAAAGGAACAAAAATGGCACCAATCGCATTGGCAGCATAAATAGTTTCCAAGAAGGCTGGTTGATTAAAACCGAGAAACCCGACCCGATCCCCGACCCGAACACCATTGCGGCGAAGTAACGTAGCTTGGCGGCGAATTCGATCAGCAAATTCCTGATAGCTGATTCTTTGATCTTCAAAAATAAGGGCAGTTCGTCCCGGGTTGAATGCCGCGCGGCGCAATAGAGTGTTCGCTAAATTCGGTTCGGCTTGGGGTCTGTGCATATATTTTTTTCCCTAAATAATAAGTTTTACGATTATTGAGCCGTATTGGAGAGCAGTTATTTTGCTAGCCAGTTCTGCGAATGAAGATTAAGTGATAATACTGGAATTTTCATGATACGACATTTCTGTCTAAACCCCTGAATTTTTTTAGCCTGTGCAGAGTGGTTGCACGGTGTAAGTATATTCAAGAACTAACGGCATCGACCAGGAAAGAAGATATTCTCAACATCAGTAAGGTTGATGCCTGCTGCGGTCATTCCGAGCGGAGCTTCGCTACACCCGCAAATCTAGGAGATTGGACTTGCGGGCGAATCTTGAACAAACATCGGACGGATAGACAAAATATTATGGTAAATTTGTTGCGGTAGTTTTTGTCCTAGATAGAAATGCGATACACCGTCTCTCAATTCCATTTTTTCCTAATAGTTGCCAATGATCTTATTCGCAGCGGGTAGACCAATTACTTCGTTGTGTGTTGGGAATGTGCCGTTGTGAGTGGAAAAATAAACCGCAACCTTCAGCTTATAAGGCTCCACTAGTTCTAAGGTCTCTATCACTCTTTTTTGAGTAACCGCGCCCATTTGTGATGCAATAGCGAGGCTCGCTAGAATGGCGATTATGGCGATTACCATGACGTTTTCTGGCAGCGTGAAGCCGCTCGCGGGGCTGTGGACGCTTTTGGGAATACGCGTTAGCTTGATGGATTAGAATCTTTTTTATGCCAGTAACGCAACCAAGCTTGGGACAGCCATTTAGCACCCGAAATCACTGAGTGTTTGACATGCCGGCCTGCTAGATAGTTTATAGGAGTTATAACCAGAGTGATTAGAGTTGCGAAAATAATACCGAAGCCGAGTGATACAGCCATCGGAATAAGAGATTGCGCCTGGGTGCTTTGGTTTAACATCAAAGGCAGGAGGCCAACAAAGGTAGTTAAAGAGGTCAGCATTACCGGGCGAAAGCGTGTCTCACCTGCGGTTAAAACCGCCTCCATCACGTCCATTCCTTTAGCTCTTTGCTGGTTTATATAATCGACCAACACCAAGCTATCATTTACCACAATACCCGTTAGTCCTAATATGCCCATAATGCTGAGCATCGAGAACGCTAAGCCCATAATGTAGTGCCCCGCGATTGCGCCGACAATTGCTAGTGGAATAATTGACATCACCACCAACGGCTGTCCAAACGATTTGAAAGGAATCGCCAATAATGCATAAATCACAATGATGACTAGAATAAACCCCAGGAGGAAGCTTTCGGCTGTCTCTTTTTGGGTTTCGGCTTGGCCGTCCATGTCAAAGCTAAGCTCAGCTTCTGAGGCAAATAGTTCGGCTAGAAACAGGCGTAAATCTGTTCGGATCGGAGCGACATCATAGTTGGTGGAATCAATGTCAGCGCTGACTGTAACCGCTCGTCGAAGTCGGTCTCGATAGATTGACGTTGGACTCGTGGCGGAGCTGAGAGTTGCCAGTTCTGATAAGGGAATAGTGTCACGGCTATTAGGGGTTCTAATCTTAATACCACCTAAATCGCTGACCGATGATCGATCAACCAATGGATAGCGAACCATTACTTTTATTTCATCAGTGCCGCGCTGAATCCGTTGAGCTTCGAAACCAAATACCGCGTCGCGTACTTGAGATGCAATTTCGGTCTGGGGTAGTCCTAGGGCTTTGGCCAGCGGTGTTAAGGACATCTTTATTTCCTCCTTGCCGCTGGTAAAGTTATCTTGTATATCGAAAACCCCAGGATAGCTCTTCAGATACTCGCGAATCTGGCCGACTAAACCATCTATTCGCTCTATGTCATTACCATAAATAGCCACCGATAGAGGTTTGCCAAAATCATTAAAAGACGAGCTCAAGCTAAGTTTTTCAGCACCTGGTATATCTCCAATTCTTTCCCTCATCTGATCTTGCACTTTCTTTATCGAAAAGCCTTCGGGATAGCCGCTTGGTCCCTGCTCGAACTCCATTATTATAGTCCCATAATTAGTCCCAAAACTCGGGCCAGCTGGACCAAACGACAATCCAGCTACGGCAACAAAATATTTAAAGTAGGACTCACCAGTTACCGGATCTACATATTCTTTAGACAGCTCTCCCGCAATGTTTGAAATGTTTTCTACGTGTTCCTTGGTAGTTTCATAGCCCGTAGTAGCGGGCATTGCGAGATTAATAAAAATCGCGTTATCTTCAAACTCAGGGAAAAACGAAGTGCGTAACCAGCCATTATTCATCGACGACATGGCGACAGTAAAAATAGCGATTGCTGTTACTAGGGTGATCAGTTGATTGCGAATACAGATATCTAAGAACGGCCTATAAAGACTAATTATTGAGTTCTCAAAGCCTCTGGAAAATGACTGTTGGAGACGTCCAAAGAAAGAAATTTGATCTTCGTTTCTAGGCTTGATAGTGCTCATGTGTGAGGGCAGAATCAACTTAGATTCAATTAAGGAAAATGCCAAAACGGGGATCACGATCAACGGAATCTGCTTAGCTAAATCAGCCACCGCTCCTGTTACTAATAGTAGTGGTGCAAAAGCAACCATGGTGGTTATAACGCCAAAGGTAACCGGCACCGCAACCTGTTTTGTGCCAATCAATGCCGCCTGCGCGGGAGGCATGCCATTACGTTGGTGTCGGTATATGTTTTCACCAGTGACAATGGCGTCATCGACTACGATCCCAAGCACCAGAATAAAGGCGAACATGGTCAGCATGTTTAGTGATAGACCTAAGATTGGCATCATCGCAAAGCCGCCTAAAAAACAGACTGGAATCCCTAGCCCAACCCAAAATGCAACAGCGGGTCGTAAAAACAGCGAAAGCAGAATCAGCACTAATATGCCACCTTGTAATGCACTATAGATCAAGGTATCTAAGCGATCCTCAACAACCGCCGCGGTATTGCCGTAAGTGCCAATGGACAAACCAGTAGGCAATTTGGATTGGTACTCATCGATAAAGCTAAACACTCTTTCGGCCACATCAAGTGTGCTTTGGCTGCCGATACGATAGGCTTCTAAGGAGATAGCCGGCTTGCCATTGTAAAAAGTTTCTACCTTCTGAAGTTGGTAGCCGTCGACTACTTTAGCGATATCTTTTAAGTAAACTACGCTGTCCCCGGAATTGGTAATGGGAATAGCATTGAACTCAGCCGTGCTATAGGCTTGGCCATTAGTTCGCACCAAAATATCGCCATCTATGGTGCGCAAGTTGCCAGCAGAAATATCTATTGAGTTGCGTTGTATCGCAGTGCCGACATCAGCCAAGCTTAAGCCATACTGTAATAGCGTCCTTGGGTTTATTTCAATATGAATTTCACGCCCAGGAGCTTGTAATTCGCCGACCTGAGTAACGCCTTCAACTTGCGATAGAGCCTGCTTGAAGTCAGCCGCCGCTTGATACAAGTCGTCATAGGCCACGTCGCCATAAAGCACCATTCCAACCACTTGGATTATTACATCCGCGACCTGAATGACCGGTCTTTGCGCGTCGGCAGGCAAGGTATTTAGAGCGTCGACTCTAACCTTAATGTCGCTCAATAAGTTCTGCTCGCTATAACCAGACTCAATCTGAGCGAAGATCTGCGACAAGTTTTCGGAGGACCTAGAAGAAATTTTCTTAATTCCGACCAAGTCTGCAATTGATTCTTCGATCCTAGCCGTAATAGTTTCTTCGATAGACTTAGGATTGCCGCCGGGTAATACGGTGGTGATGGTAATTGTTTGCAGGCTAAAGTCTGGCATAAGCTCCAGCGGGATATCATCACGCAGAGCAAACAGACCAAGCAACATTATCGCAACCATCAACAGGTTTGCTGCAACGTGGTTTTTTGCGAACCATTCAATCATTTTTGTGTCTTATTTTGAAAATTATTAGGGTACAGGGCATTAGTGCCAAAGCTCATGTTTTGATTAGGAAGACCCGCTTTGCTCGGGGCGGTTCCAGTATTCCAGCCAGTGATGCCATAAATCAATCATCAAGTATTTGAACTTGTGCGCAACAACATAGTTTATCGGCACAATGATTAGGGTAATGATGGTGGCGAATAAAATTCCAAATCCGAGAGAGGTAGCCATAGGCTTTAGAAACTGAGATTGCCGACTGGGGTCAAGCAGCAATGGAACAACGCCAGCGAAGGTGGTGACTGACGTCAAAATTACCGGTCTAAATCTTATAGCACCTGCCTTAAGAACCGCAGCCATGAGCTCCATGCCTTCTGCACGACGCTTATTTATATAATCTACCAGCACAAGGCTGTCGTTAACCACCACTCCGACCAGCGCCACAATCCCAAAAAAGCTCAAAGAGGTTAATGTTTGAAAAGTAATGATATGTCCTAGCATGGCACCTACCAAGCTAAACGGAATGATTGACATTACGATGAGCGGCTGGCCATAAGACTTAAACGGTATTGCCAATAGTGCATAAATGGCAATCAATACCAACGATATCCCAAGTAATAAACGCGCATCGGTTTCAGCTGTTTCTTCCGCTTCGCCATCGAACTTATAGCTCACGTCAGGATAGCCTTGTTGAAGCGACACTAGAAACCCTTCTACATCCGCCAAAATAAGCGAAACGTTAGCAATGTCTTTGTCGACATCAGCAGTCACATTCAAAATCGAATGGCGATCTAAGCGATACAGCGAACTAGGGCTTTCAAAAGGTTCAGTATCCGCGATTTCAGACAGCAATACCTCTTCTGTTGAATTGGGTACTTTAATCGGTAGTTGATTCAAGTCTTGGATAGAAGAGCGAAATTCAATAGGATAGCGCACCATCACCCGTAACTCGTCACGGCCGCGTTGAATTCTTTGAGCTTGAAAACCAAATACCGCAGCCCGAACTTGTTGAGCAACATCATTCATATTCAAACCCAAGGAGTAAGCGCGAGGCTTAAGTACTATTTTAAGCTCTTCTTTACCACCACTATAATTGTCTTGAATGTCATAGATTGCAGGGTATTGTTTGAACTTCTCACGCAGTAAAAATACCACTTCGCTCATTCGCTCAGTGTCCGAGCCACTCAGCTGAACGTTGATAGGAGCACTGCTTCTAAACCAATCTGCTCTTATGTTCAAGCTTTGTGCGCCAGGAATTTCGCCAATCATTGCACGCGCTTCGCTAGCAATCTGCCGAGCGCCCACCGCGATTGTCCGGTCTGCTTCTAGTTGTAATTCGGCGGCGACTGAGCCAACGTTGGGTTTTATCGTTCGGCCACTACTGCCGCTGGTGGCTAGAATGTTGGTGATGATACTTTGACCTGTTACAGGGTCGCGGTACTTTTCCTGAAGCTCCTGAAAAACCCTTGAAATCCGCTGAATATATCTATCAGTGGTCTCAAAGCCATTTGACTCAGGCATGGTTAAATTGATTCTAACGGTTCCAGATTCTACGCTGGGAAATGAACTGTATTTTAAGTGTCCCATCGCAGCCCAACTAATTATAATAGTCGAAACCGCGAATAGAATAGCGAGGCTAATACTTTTGTTACGCAGGCACTTCCCTAAAAATGGCTGATAATATTGAATTACAAATTGCTCTAGAGCTCGTGATATACCTTGTTGAATTCGACCAAATCGAGATATCTCGCTGGCATTGTCACGAATTTTTAAACGGGCTAAGTGAGCAGGTAACACCAGTTTAGATTCTACCAAGGACATCAACAAAATAGGAATTACCACAACCGGCATCTGGCCCGCTATAAATGATAAGCGGGTATTGCCTAAAAATGCCATAGGCAGGAAGGCAACCACGGTGGTCAGTATTCCGAAAGTCACGGGCACGGCTATTTCCTTAGTGCCATTGATCGCGGCATCCATGGGTTCATGCCCCTCGCGAATTTTTCGGTATATATTTTCGCCAGTGACAATCGCATCATCAACCACGATCCCCAGAACCATGATAAACGCAAATAAGCTGATAATATTAAACGACGCGCCTGCGTAGGGCATGAACAGGAAAGCGCCCATAAAACTAACTGGTATACCAAGAAACACCCAAAATGCGACCGCTGGCCGTAAAAACAATGAAAGCAACAACATTACCAAAAAGCCGCCATAAAGGCCGCTGCTGACTACCGCACCAATGCGCGATTTAAGATAGCCTGAATCGTCATCCCAGTATCCAATGCTGACTCCGGTGGGGAGGCTTTGCTCAAATTCGACGATATAGTCGCGAGTATCCTTGGCTACTTGAATCGCGCCTTGTTGCCCGACCCTGCGGACTTGCAGCATAACTGCGGGTTGGCCATTGAAGGTCGTGGTCAGTTGGCTTTCTTCAAAACCATCGACAATTGTAGCAATGTCGCCAAGTGTAGTCGGCGCGCCCTGACCATTTGCGATGACTGGAATTCTTGCGAACGCATCAGCGCTATAGGCTTGGCCGTTGCTGCGAATTAGAATGTCTCCATCACGAGTTTGGACATTGCCAGCAGAGATGTCTGCAGACCCGTTGCGAATAGCGCGGCCTAAATCGGCCAGACTGATATTGTAATCATCTAACGTTGATGGGCTAACTTCTACCGTCATTTCGTAGTCGGCAACGCCCTGAAGTTCGACATCGCTGACATTGTCGTTGGTTAGCAATCCCTCGCGGAAGCGGGTAGCCGTCTCACGCAATGTTTTCGCGCCCACATCACCGCTAATCGCAACATTAATGACCGATGGGTTACGAATACTAATCGAGATAACCGGTTTTTCTGCATCGCTCGGTAGTGTGTTCAAGGCATCAACTCGAACCTTAATGTCATCTAGTACGTCACGGGTATCATACGACTCATCTACATCTACAGTTACGTTGGATGAGCCTTCAGAAGAGCGCGACACAATCTCTTCAATGCCTTCAATGTCAGCGATAGCCTCTTCAATTCTGAGCGTAACACCGTCTTCGGCAGTTTTGGGTGTAGAACCACGAAAAGAGGTTGAAATGATAACTTGGCTTCGCTCAGTGCTTGGAAAAGTTTCGACCGGAACCGAATTTATTGCTGATAGTAGACCGGCAATAACAATTGCAAACATTAAGATGTTAGCCGCGACTGAATTTCGTGCGAACCATTCAATCATCAGAATTCTCCCCAGCTAGAGGTAAAAATACGCGAAGTGATTAAACAATCATTCACAATAGTATTTACAGTGATTCGGCTAAGCATTGCGATTAGCCTCATCTTGTTTGTTCCAATATACCAACCAAGCCTGCCAAATGCTGATTAGTAATCGCTTAGCGCCATGTTTGATTTGATAGCCGAGTAAATAGTTGACGGGCACAATTATCAAGGTAATTGCCGTGGCGAATAGAATCCCAAATCCAAGTGAAATTGCCATAGGTTTAAGAAATTCAGATTGAGTACTGCTATCCAAAAGCAACGGCGTTAAGCCTGCAAATGTGGTGAGAGAGGTTAAAATCACTGGGCGAAATCGCTTGGTTCCGCTTTCAATTACGGCTTCTAGAACATCCAAACCACGGCGACGTTGTTGGTTAATGAAATCGACCAGCACCAAACTGTCGTTCACAACCACGCCGAGCAAAGCCATCATGCCGACGATGCTAAGTATGGAGAGATCACTACCAACAATTATATGCCCCATTATTGCTCCTACCATGCTAAACGGAATGATCGACATAACGATCAAAGGCTGCGAGTAGGACTTAAACGGAATAGCCAATAGGGCGTAGATTGTTAGTAATACTAGAACCGCGCCAGACTGGAAGCCGGCGCTATTCTCAGCTTGCTCTTCGGCTTCTCCCTTGAACGCATATTCAAGATCAGGATAGTGTTCTTTTTCAACATCAAGCACTTTTTGTAAATCGCGCAGTATTGCGGGCACATCAGCCTCTTTCTTATCGACATCGGCGGTTACGTTTACCACTGCACTGCGATTTATTCGAAACAAGGTGGTCGGGCTGCGGGTAGGCGTGACGGTTGCTATGTCAGCCAGCGGGATTGTGTCGTTGTTGATACCAACGCGAATCGATAGGCGTTGTAAGTCGTCAAGCGAAGACCGGTATTCTAGTGGTAAACGTACCATTACCCGCACTTCGTCTCGGCCGCGTTGTATACGTTGAGCTTCGAAGCCAAATACCGATGCGCGAACTTGGCTTGCAACGTTGGCTAAGTCCAGGCCTAGTGCATGAGCTTTTGGCTTAAGTTTTATATTTAGTTCTTCTTTACCGCCGGAAAAATTATCCTGAATATCATAGACATTCGGGTATTCGATCAAGCGTTCTCGAATGGTGGCGCCGATCTGGCTCATTAGTGCCACATCGACCCCTGATAATTCTACATTTATCGGGTCACCGGCTCTTCCTAGATCAGCGATTATACTGAGTTTTTCAGCACCAGGAATGGTGCCCACTAGTTGCCGGGCTTGCGCTGCAATTTCAGATGCCTTGATATCAATATGACGTTTTTCCGGGCCGACTAACTCGACATTAACCGTGCCTACGCTAGATTTGACCTCTCGCCCGCTGGTGCCGCTATTGGTATAGATGTGTCGAATTACAGACTGGCCGGTTTGCGGGTCGCGGTATTTCTCTTGTAGGGTTTCAAAATGATTTGCGATACCTTGAATATGCCGATTAGTCGTCTCAAAGCCAGTTGTATCAGGCATGGCTAGAGAGAACACAATTTGTTCTGCCTCTACCCTTGGGAAAAAAGTAAAACGGATATGTCCGGTCGAAGCAATAGACATAACGATGATCGATACTGCTAACAAGCTGGTGATTGAAATGGCTTTATTATCTAAGCACTTGATAAGGAAGGGGCGATAATATTTTAATACCGACTGCTCGAAGCCACGGGCAATCGACATTTGCATACGCGAAAGCCAATTTAGATTGTCTGATTCCTTGCGTGGTTGAATGTGGCTCATATGTGACGGTAAAACCAGCTTTGACTCTATCAGCGAGAAGATAAGTACAGGAATCACCACCATCGGTATTTGCGCTGCAATAAATCCGATTCGGTTGGCCCCAAGATTGGCCATCGGCAGGAACGCGACGATGGTGGTTAGAATGCCAAATGTGACTGGCAGAGCAATCTGTTTGGTGCCAATAATTGATGCTTGTAAGGAGTCCATCCCCTCGTGCATTCGCTGGTATATATTCTCACCGGTCACAATTGCATCGTCTACTACGATTCCAAGCACGGTAATAAAAGCGAACAGAGAAATAATGTTAAATGTACCACCGACCAAGGGCATAAAAATAAAGGCTCCCATAAAGGACACAGGGACCCCCAGAAACACCCAAAAAGCGACCGCCGGGCGCAAGAACAAAGACAACAATATTAAGACTAAAATGCCGCCCTGAACGCCGCTCTTTAACAGTGTCGCAAGCCTGGCGCGCAAAATTCGTGCAGTATCATCCCAATAATCCAAGGAAACACCGTCGACTCGTCGTGCGTTCTCGTCTTTGATGTAGGCTTGTACATGATCCGAAATCGCCAGCGCCGATTGGTCGCCGGTACGCCGAACCTCAACCATGATCGCTGGGCTGCCCGCGAATTTTGTGAGAATCGATTTATCCTCAAATCCGTCAACGATATTGGCGATGTCGCCGAGCATCACCGGGTCGGCACCCATGCTTGTGATCACGGGAATGCGCGCAAATTCATCTCGAGTAAATGCCTGACCCGCTGTACGAACCAAGATATCGCCGTCGCGTGTTCTAACATTGCCAGCAGAGACGTCTACCGCGCCCTGTTGAATAGCGACTGCAACCTGAGTGAGGTTAAGATTGTAGCGATCTAATTTTGCTGGCGCGATTTCGATACTTACTTCGTAGTTAGTAACGCCGAGTAAATTGACCAGTGTGATGTCTGAACTGGCAAGTAGGTCATCACGAACTTTATCAGCAGCCAATCGCAATGTCTTAGGGTCTACATCACCTTTCACCGCAACTAATATTACGCTCATATCTGAGCGGGTTAGCGATACCACTGGCCGTTCGGCCGACTGCGGCAGGGTGTTTAATGCATCAACCCTGAGCTTAATATCATTTAGTAATTCTCGCTTATCGTAGTCTTCACCGATTTCTGCTATGACGGTCGAAAGCCCTTCAGAAGAGCGAGAGATGAGTTGATCTACGCCTTCGATGTTATAAATAGCTTCTTCTATACGAGTTGTGATGCCGTCTTCGACTGAATCGGGCGTCGCCCCCCGGTAAGGCGTGGTTACAGTAACTGCTTGGATATCGAAGCTTGGGAAAACTTCGAGAGGGATCGAACGAGAGGCAGACAAAAGCCCCGTCACGACAATAGTGAACATCAGCAAATTGGCTGCTACCGGATTTCTTGCGAACCACTCAATCATCAATCAAACTCTCTTATGACCCTAATCCTAAATATACCAATTTATTGTAAACCAAAGCTGTCGAAACTAAATTCGTAGTAACCCAAATTGCTTGCCCACATGAGTCGTTTTAACTTAAATACAAGTTATAATCCTTGCAGTAATTAAATCCCCAAAAAGAGTTTAGAAAATCAGGTCCAAAAGCTTCTATAATAATTGAAGCACACATTGACTATTGTGAGCTGTCTATTCTAGGACTCAGAGCTTGAAGTTCTTGTGTTTCAGCGCTAATTAATTCTTCAATTACTGATTGCCGATCGATTGCGCACTTTTATCAAGCTCTGAACCGCTTTGTGACCCAGCCTGTTTTGCCATAAACTCATCAGAAAACTTAACTTTAGCGCCCGCCAAAGTACTGTTCAGCGAGGTGGTAACGACTAAGTCATTTTCTACGATACCGCTGCTGACCAAGGCATTCTGATCATCTTGCCAGGCAATATCGACGGGCTGTTTAACCAAACGACCGTCACGCGCGACATAGATATAACTCCCTTCTCTGATGCTCTTGTTTGGAATGATGAAAACATTGTCGACCGTTCGACCTTGAATTCTGGCGTTTACAAATTGGCCTATCTTTAGTGGCGCCTGGCCACTGGTTTTCCCAAACGGATCCATTACTTGAGCAATTACATCTATCTGACGCGTATTAATATCAAAAGTACTGTCGGTGCGGGTTATCTTTGCGTTCCAAGAGTATGAGCGACTGCCTACTGTAGAGCTGAGCAATACTTCGAAATCACTAAAGGCTTCATCAGCGCCGCTCAATTGGTCGAGGCCGAGCTGGTTGTATTCGTCCTGGCTAATTGGTAGGCGTACCTCAACACCGTTGGTAGAGAATACTTCTGCGATCGGCGTACCCACGCTTAGATACTGACCCAATACTGCATCACGTCTAATAATGCGTCCTGGATAAGGAGCAGTAATCTGGGTGCGACTTAAGTTTAGATTCGCCGTTTCTCGAGAAGCTTTGGCCGAGTCTAGCTGAGCCTTGGCGGCGGCTAACTGAGGTTTTCTGCGAACTAAGTCTGGTGCCGGTTCGGTATTCCCTAAACGCTTCCAGTCTTCCTCTGCTTGCTTAGCGTTGGCCTGCTCCTGACGATATGCAGCATCGGCTTGTGAAAACGAAGCTACTGCACGACTTAGTTCTGCCTGATAGTCTCGGGTATCGATTTGAATTAAAACGTCACCTTTTTGGAACGATCCACCGGTTTTAAAATTGTCTGCCATAGCGACAATCTCACCGCGAATCTGGGCAACTAAATTACCTCTGGTTTCAGCTGCAATCGTTCCATTTGCGTTTACCACAATTGGGTAGCTAGACCGATTAGCCTCAATCACATCAACTCTAACTACGGTCTCTGGAATGGGCCGCTTTTGTGCTTCAGGTTTAAACACGTTAAGAATTGAAACCACAGCAACAGTGAAGAGAATAATGCTCATCACTATCCGTGCTTTGCGTGGTATCTTGAGAATTATTCCGTTTAGCTTAGATCCGGCTGTCTTGGAATTTGTTTGTTGTTCAATGTTAAGTTCGTATTCGTTATTCATTCTGTCTACGTTAGTTCAGCTACAGCATTTAAGGCTGGGCAGAACTTTTTCTAATCCTAGGTAAGTTATTAGTTGGGTCGCGCGCCTCTATGCTGCTGAAATCTCCGCCCAATGCCAAATGTATTCCAACGCGGTTTTGAACCAGCGCATTGCGAAGATTAATTTCATCGCGCATTGAGCCGAATAAGCGGCGTTGAGATTCTAACACGGTTGTATAATTTTCTATGCCCGACTGGTAACGGTCCAAGGCAAGATCTAAGCCGCCTTGGGCAAACTTGACGGCTTCTTTAATCGCATGATGCTGATCTTGTAGCGTGTTCTCACGAGATAAGGAGTCTTCTACATCTTGAAAAGCGTCTAAGGTGGTTTTTACCAAAGCTGCGTAACTCGATTCGGCTTGATACACCGCCTGTTGTTCGAGTGATTTGAGTGCGCCAGCCTGAAACACAGGTTGAGCGATGCCTGCAATCAAGGTCATCACCATGTTGTCATTTTCAAATAAGCTATCGAACTTATCCCGACTATCACCGATAGACCCGCTGAAGGAAATGGTTGGATACCGGTTACGATTAGCGGCTTTAGCGTTGGCTATGCTTGATTTATATTGCAGCTGCCTAGCTTTGATGTCGGGCCGTCGGGTTAACAATTGAGCCGGTAGACCGGATGGCACTGACTCTGCCAATTCGGGAAGCTTGGCTTCAATTTCTAAATCGGTATTAGGATATTGGCCTAAAAGGTTTTTAAAGGTACGCAAGGACTGTTGGTAGTCGAATTGCGCGGAGGCTAAGGCTGAAATTTGTAATTGAACATCAGTTCTACTTAGATATACATCAAGAGCAGACCTCAAGCCGCGCTTGTAATTTTCATCAATCAAATTAGCAGTGCGCTCAAAGCTATCGAGTCGTTGATTGGCAAGGTTCACTTGTAGCTTGTTGGTCACCAAGTTGTACCAGGCTCTGCTGACATTAGCCACCAATGACAATTCAGCCGCCTTGAACAATTCGCCTTGGGCTAAAGCATCATAAGCCGCTGATTTCTTACGTTGGGTTAGCTTGCCCCAAATATCTGCTTCCCAACTAATGTCCAATGATGCGCTTACTGTGCGAACCTCGGTGGTAACACTGCCTGTCGCATTAGGGTCCCCTCCAACGCCGACGCCATTAATAACGCTTACGCCGCCGGCCGCGCCAGTAACTTCAGTTCGGTTGCCACGAAGACCCGCGCGCATGCTAGGCCATAGGCTAGCACCACTAATCCGTACTTGTTCAATTGCGGACTTTAATTGCGCCGCAGAACTCAATAAATCTGGGTTGTTATTGATCGCTTCCTGAACGTATTTCTTCAGGTATTGGTCATTAAATGTGTTTAGCCAGCCGCCTTGAACTGCAACTATTTCGGGCTCGGCGATTGCTGCCGGCGTTTTATCGTCGTGACGTTCAACCTGAACCTGCCATGTCTCTGGCATCGCGACTTCTACCTTGCTAGGCAACTCTTTAATTTGTGTTGCACAGCCACTAGCAAGCAATATCAATATCGGAATTGCCCAGCGGCCCGGCGTATTGATAGGTTTTGCAATGTTCGCTTGAAATTTTGTTGAACGTATCGGCATAAAAATTGGCTTGGGGAGATAAGTCTCTACATTGGTTTTTTTTATTAGGGTCTCAGAGATTATATTTAATGCAGTAGTTTTAGTCATTTTTCTGTCACTCGGCCAGGATTTCCTTGATACGAACCAAGGGGAACAATCCTGCGCTATAAGATGTTTATTTATTGTGAAAAATGAGTCCTTTATACAAAGGCCTCGTTAACGTTGAGTATCACGACAATGCTATACTTTATGGCTAACATGAAGCTTATTCCAGACGATCATAATACGATGAACGAAGAGACCCAACAGGTTGCCCAAATTATTATAGAGGCGATGCCCTATATACAGCTTTTTCACGGTAAAACAATTGTCATCAAGTATGGGGGCAATGCAATGATTGACAAGGCGCTCAAACAGAGCTTTGCCCGCGATGTTGTTATGCTGAAGCTGGTGGGTTTGAACCCTGTAGTTGTTCATGGTGGAGGGCCGCAAATTAATGAAACTCTGGCGCGGGTTGGCAAGGCGACTGAATTTGTCGATGGCTTGCGCGTAACCGACTCCGAGACCATGGACGTGGTTGAAATGGTATTGGGCGGCTTGGTTAACAAAGAAATAGTCAATTTGATAAACTCCCATGGTGGTAAAGCGGTTGGCCTGTCTGGTAAAGACGGCAATATGATTCGCGCGCGTAAAATAAGCTCGGGTAAAGCCGACGTAGATTACGGGCATGTTGGCGAGGTTGCAGAGATCAACCCCGCACTTGTAAAAACTTTAGAGGCCGACGGTTTTATTCCGGTAATCGCGCCGATCGGTTCAGGGACAGACGGCGCAACATACAATATAAACGCAGACTCGGTGGCCGGCGCTTTAGCTCGCACTCTAGTGGCTGAAAAATTGGTACTAATGACCAACACTCCAGGGGTGTTGGATAAGGATGGCAAGCTGCTGACCGGCCTGGATGCGCAACAGATCGCCGCGTTGAAATTGGATGGCACCATCCAAGGTGGCATGTTGCCCAAAGTGGAGTGCGCCCTTGCTGCGGTCAGTGGTGGGGTCAAGACATCACACATAATCGACGGGCGAGTCGATCACGCCCTGCTGCTGGAATTGATGACTGATAAAGGGGTTGGCACGCTGATCAGTTGATAAGCCCTTACTCACGCCTAGGCGGCTCAGATCAGTTTCAAAGCTTGTACCGACATTACAAAACGCTTCAGACTGTAACACCTTGGATTGCCCGGCATTGTGTGACAAAACTTTCATCAGTTGCCGTTCAAAGAAATTGAGTGGTGAGATAATGAATTTCTGGAAACGCAGAGTTTCTGTTTTTTTGGTTTTTGCCAATTTTTCATTTAGTTCAACTAGCTCATCCACCCGCAGAGCTAATGGCAACTCTTTAGGTTGAAAAGTGCTACCGACTCGATAGATTTTAGGCATATCAGAACGCATTTCTATGTGTCCCCCCAAAATTGCTGAAACTTGATGTTGTTCGGTGAAAGCGCTTAGGCGATTAATACTCATTTTGAATTTAGCCCAATCTTTTACTCTTATAGAGCCGGGGTACAGAGTATCGCCGGTCAACAGCCAACCCGTTTGTTGATCAAATAAGGCCACGCTGTCGCGCTGATGGCCGGGGATTGGAATGAGCTTTATGTTTCGTCCTCCTAAATTGAATTCAACTTCATGTGTAGCAGCAACAGACAAGCCAAATTGGCTTGCCAGCGATTCTCTATTAGGCGCAACCAAGGTGATTTTTTGCTGGCCTGAGAACTGTTCATCGCCAGCATAATGATCTCTATGATGATGAGAATGCATCACAATTATTTCCTCAATCGGCACTGTGTTAGGGCTTGGTAGTCGATTTATCAACTCAAGCACCGTTTGATAAATTGGAAATTCATCGGCATTGGCTGTCGCACCGGTATCAAATAATAATGCCTTGCGATTGCCAACTAATAAATAGATGAACGGGGCTTCAAAATGTGAGCACTTGTCTTGCCTTAAGATATAACTGCTCGCGTTGACTTGCAGGACTTCAATGGCGGGGTCTTGCGCAGTTTCGCAGTCTTCGCGACCATGTCTCCACGACCACGTGTGAACATCTGCAAGTACGTCTGGTTCGCCAGCAGGGGTCAGCGTTGACCCGCTGGCCGAATAGACCAGCAAGACCGAGCTCATCAATAGCGCACTTTTAATTAACATTGTTCAGACTTTCTCATAAGGGGTACTAATGTTTAGATGCAATAAGTTGCTTTTGGGTTTCAATTATCTAAATTTACCTGGTGTTGATCGCGTTTAAACGCATTGTTCTAGTATAAATGGCGGCGGGCTTCTGCAAATTGAGGTAGCCTTTTACTTAGAAATACTTTCCAACAATAAAATGTGATGAAACCAATCAAGATCAGCCAACTATCTGTCTATCCCGTCAAATCTGCCAATGGCAACGCAGTTTCAACAATGTGGCTGGATGGGATGGGACCTAAGTGGGATCGTCGGTGGATGGTAGTGGACGCGAATTTTCGTTTCACAACGCAGAGGAAATTTGCGCAAATGTGTCATATCAAAACCAAGCTTAGTGGCGATAGCTTAAGCTTATCTGCACCAGGCGCGGGTTCTATTACGCTAGACGACCCTAGCACTGGAGATCACGATGTAGTGGTTTGGCGCGACACTGTTCAGGCTCAAGATTGTGGCGATGCTGCTGCGCAATGGTTGTCGGATTATCTTGGTAGGTCTTGTCGTTTAGTATTTATGGCGGACGAAACTCGGCGTTTAGTTAATCCAGAGCACGCAAAGAAATCCGAGATAGTTAGTTTTGCAGATGGTTATCCAATTTTGATCGTTTCAAGTGAGTCTCTTGACTTGTTGAATTCAAAGCTTGATAACGACGTGCTGATGGACCGCTTTCGACCTAACATCGTGGTCACCGGTTGTGCACCGCATGCCGAAGATCAATGGAAGAGAATAAAAATAGGGCAGATTGAAATGTCCTTAGTGTCGGCTTGCTCTCGATGCATTATGCCATCTATAGACCAGCAAACAGGCAACAAGAATCAAAAGGTACTTGACGCCTTACAAGAGTATCGACGCTGTGACCGAGAAATCTATTTTGGTATGAATGCAATTCACCATAGCGTGGGTGAAATTAAGCTGGGCGACCAGCTGACTATTCTTGAATAGCCGCTAATATTCTTGGGGCGCAATTAGCGGACAAGCTCTACTACGCTCAATAGCTGTTGAATCACATGGGTCGGACATTCTTCTAAATCATCAAAAGCGGTTTCGTTGCGACTGCCCGCGGGGTCAAAGAAAACCCCGGTCATACCAGCACGAATAGCCCCAGCCACATCATTGGTGGCGTGATCACCAACTTGCCATGCCTGTGACGGGCTAACCCCTGCCCTGTCTAAAGCAAGTTGAAACACCTTCGCGTCTGGTTTATGGGCACGCGCCTGGGCGCTCACTACTAGGTGATCGACTTGAGACTCCAAACCTAATTTGTGAATCTTTGCGAGCTGTCCACCTTCCATGCCATTGGTAATAATGCCGGTGATAAAACCCATCTCTCTGAGCGTATATAAAGTTTGTTGTGCACCTTCATGTAGTCGAACATTGTTGACCGAAAGTGATCTGAATCGATCTACCATGGCGGTTGCAAGTTCCAGAGATTGCGATTCGTTTACGGTGCCGGTAGCGCGCACCGATTGCGCAAAACACTCTAAAAAACGTTGCTCAGGTGATACTGATGTTTCGAACATTGTCGCCCATAGCGTACTTGCATTGGTTCTTAATGTTGTAAAAAAAACGTCTTTGTTCTCGGCGCCCAATTTTCCTTCGAATTGGTAGTACATTTCTCCAAACAGCTTTCCAATCGGGATTACATTCTCAATCAGGGTTTCGTCCAAATCGAAAAATATTGCTTTAGGGCTCTGCGTCATGAGATCTGTTTTATTGAAAGTGGTAAGCGGAATGTCAGGTGCTTTGTTGCGGCACAAACTCTGGGCCAAACGGCTTTAGTTTTAGTAGCAGTACCGGCATCAATATCAAGTCAGCGGCCAACGCTACTATAATAGTACCACCTAGCAAGATACCAAAACTTGCCAACATATTGGTGCTCGATAATAAATACGTGGTGAACGCACAGCTTAAAATCAGGGAAGTGATAATCAGCGCGGGGCCAACGTCGACTAGACCTAGTTTGAGCGCATCTTGATAATTACCCATCTGATAAAAGCGTTTACGGAATCGTGTCGTCAAGTGAATCGTATCATCAACAGCAATACCAATGGCGATCGTGGCAAGTAAAAGCTTCATTACGTCCAAGGGAATATTTAGCCAGCCCAGAGCCCCCAATGCGATGACCACCGGGGTTAGATTTGGGATCATCGATATCATGCCCACCTTAAAAGAACCAAAGCTAATGCACATCAGTATGGCAATCATAATGAACACCAAGCTGTAGCTTTGGATCTGCGTGGTGCTAACATAATCGGTCAATTTGACCCACAGTAAACCAATACCGGTTTTGCGAACACGCGCGCTAGGAAACGGGTTTTGTGCAATGAAGCCATCGATTTCATCTAGTAATGCGCTAACTTGCGTGCCGTAGGTCATGCTGATTTGCAATTCAATCACGGTGCGCGAGAAGTCATGGTTTACGAATTCTTCTAACTCCGAACCGCCGGACATTTGGTAAACCAGAAAGTATTGTGCCAGTAAATCTTGCTGATCAGGGATCTGCGCATACTCTGGATTATTGGCATGAAAGCTTAGGTTTAAATCTTTCATGATATCGGCCAGCGACATGGTTTTTTTAACCAGTGGCTGAGTTTCGGCGAAACGTTGAACTTTCTCAATGCGCTTTAATAATTGCGGATCCTTAATGCCATTTTCAATACCCGTGTCAACCAAATAGGTCATGCGCAGCATACCCCCCATTTCGCCTTGAATTTTTTCAGTGTGTTGCCGCCATTCGACATGTGGCTTGAAATCTTTGATGAAGCTAAAGTCGTTGCGCAGATCCTTCATGCCAATAAATGAAAACAGGATAACGGCACCAAAAAAGCCCATTATCAAACGCGGGTAAGCTAGGTCAAACCTAATTATTCTATCTATGAATGAGCTAATGATCGGTCTAACAGCCATTTTGGCTGGCTTGCTACTGTGTTTCTGCGAAGGTTTTCCACCAAGGAATATAACCAATAGGGTGGTTGAAAATAAAAATGTCGCTAGCACTCCAAACGCTGAGTAAATACCAAATTCAGCTAACATCCGCAAGTCAGAGACAGACATTACTGCAAAGCCTGCAGCGGTAGTGAGCGCTGCCATCAAACATGGCCCACCGACTTTGTGCAAAGCCGCCTGGATTGCCTGATCTCGACTGCTGCTTATTTCTAGCTGGCGTTGATATTCCAGTAAAATATGAACTGATTGGGCAATCCCGACAGAACAAATTAGGGTTGGCATTAACGAAAAAAAGCTAGTCATCCCCCAGTTCAAAAAACCAAGTAGTCCTGCGGTCAGGGTGATGCTGGTCATCACTACTGCCATTGGGCCCAAAACCCCAGCCCAGGTGGCGCGAAATAAAATAAAGCACAATAGAGCAATCAACAATAATGCGCCTAGAGTGATGTAGCTCATGTCTTCAAGGACTATGTCATTATACGTGGAGTTCATTGCGACATCCCCTGAAATGAAAAACTCTATGCCCTGTTCTGAGAATTCAGGGCGAGCGAGAATCTCGCGCACTTTTAGATCACTTACGTTCGGATAGAGATTGTCGGCGTTCGGGGGCTTGGCTTTATCAAAGGTAATGTCGGCCAGCGTGCTGGTGCCGCTGCGCGTCATTTGCAATATGATTGATGCGTAATCGGCGTCTATATCAACTAAATAATTGGTGTACATCGGCTTAGACATCACCGCCTGCTTGGCCTTTAATAACTGCTCTTGGGTATCCGGGAAATTGACTAATAGTTCGTCGATTTCAATGTCGTCTTCGCCTATTGGACGCATGAACTCGACATTGGCTAAGCTGGTTACTTCTCGTGCAAATGGTACTTCAGCTTCTAATACTGTCGTGAGTTTGGCAATAACCCGCATCACTTCGATGTTAAAGGGACCGTGGTCCTTTTCTTTAGCGGAGTACATTAGGTACACAACTTCGTCTGAAACGAAATCCTCCAAATACTCCTGATAGGCGATATAAGCAGGATCTTGTTTGTGGAAGAAGCTGTCTAAACTATTGTCTACTCGAACTGTGTTGGCAAAATATAGACCTACACCCAAGACAACTAGGGTAAAGATTGCTACTAGACTGCGCCAGCGAATAGACCAGTGCGCAATCGTTTCAAAAGCATCGTCAAAACGATCGACTAATTTTGTTGGTTTCAGAGGCGCTGTCATTTCTAATCCAGGTGATTTAATTGTATATTCCTTATAAGCGAAAAACTGTCCACTATCTGTAGGCTAAATGAGCTAATTCTTCAAAGTAAAATTCCCGGTTGCTTCTTGCCAAGCGCGAGTGATAACAAACTCTCTGTTTAGTCCCAGCGAGATACCAGCAAAGCGAATCGACTGATACCCCTCATCTGCGGTCAAGCGCGTTGTTTTGAGCGCTTCCTCCAAGCTAGTCCCATCGGCGACGGCATTAATTCCTATCTGCGCTAATTGGCCTACAAAGCGCTGGTAATTTTGAATGCCGAGACGGTCGCTAGTCGTGCCGTGACCGGGTATTACCTGTTCGAAATTCGACTCCAATACAGTATCCAGGGTGGTTGACCACTGTTGCACAGACCCACCTGCTTCTAGGTCGATGTTTGGATAGTAGTTGTTGAAAAAAAGATCGCCCATTACCAGGGTGTTTTCGTCTTCTATTAGAACTACCAAATCACCATCGGTATGGCCTCGACCAGGATGGATTAGCTTGAGGCTTTTACCGCCGATGGTTAATTGTAGCGAGTCGCTGAATGTCTCTCTGGGCATCAGCCTACCCGCCTCTCCTTGCCAAAAGTCGGAATCGAGTACGGTTAAGTGGGATAGTGTGCGCTGGGTTGAAACAACTCTGGTGTTAGGATCGAAAGCTGGGTTGCCATGAGTGTGATCGAGGTGGTAATGGGTATTGATGATCATTACTGGTTCAGCACCTGTTAGCTCACGCACTTTGTTGCGAATTAATCTTCCTTGCATCACAAAAGTCATTGAATCAACGATTACCGCCCCTTCGTCGGTGCGTAAAACGGTTGTATTGCCACCCATTCCCCGTATCACCCATAAGTCATCGCTTAGCTTTTCCACATCCAATGTGCGAACTTGAATCACCACAAAAGCGGCGTAAACTAAAGTAACAATCAGTAAACCGAGTGTTACTTTTTTCCAAAGCTTCATTTATTAATCCTTGTTGGGCTTGTTTTGAGCGTAAAAAACACTATAAACTATTTTAATCCGAAAAAGTCAACTGAACACAAAAAAACGTGTAAGTGATTGATATGGATTAGAAAATCATAAAAAGGTGGGTTCCACCCTATCGTTGTCATTCGAATCTGATTTATATCCTGAACGCAAAAATCGACGAGCGTGAGAAGCTCCTCTTTGGTTTTGTTCGGTAACTTAATAACTCGGTCCGAATGGCGTGCAAGGGCTTTGGTGTTGCAAGTAGTTTTTATCGGTCCAAGAGGTTCGAACAAAGAAGCTCGACCAAAATCGACTCTCTCGTTAAACTTAAATTAGGTAAATTTTATGTCGGACACTGAAACTGACTCAATTATTGAATTGGTGCAATTAGAAAATGGCGACATTGCGTTGCGAAATTCAGATGCTCCAGATCAGCCACTATTGACGATTAATTTTTCCGAACAGGTTCGTAGCTTCTTGCGGGCGGATCAAATGTCAGTGGCAAACGCCATGGTAGAGGCTGGAATAAACCGTTATCGGGATGTCCAGGTCGAACGGCTTGAACAAGGCCTCAGGGCTGCACAATCAGGAATGCTTCACTAGTTATTGTCTCAAGAGTGGTCTTGGTCTGAAGCATCAATTCAAATTGAGCTGAGCAAGCAATAAGACTTTGCCTAGTTGTGAAAAGTATTTGGCACCTTGATTGGTACATGTACACCGACGTTTTGGCCTGCGTTGATCCTAGTGTTAAGTACCAGTTGGCCCGACTTGCTGGTTAGAAACCAATAGGGTGGAAAAGCTGTATTACTAGTTTTGCTATCCCAATGTTTCTGTAATGGCTTAAAGTGAGCGTCGTCGGTGTCGGCATCGCCCATGTGGATTACCCTCAGCTCATCTTCTAAACTTACTCTGAATACGATATTGGAGACCTCAGCGCGTTATGGCCAACCTGCATGGGGAATTCGCGCTGCATCACATGTAATTCCCGGCAATGAGAGCGTAAGCGGTGGGTCTCGATACGCCAAATTGATAGCAATCAAGTTGGTACTCACTTGCTTCGACTTGGACAAGGCTTTTATTTGATCTATCGCCTGGCTTGGTGCAATTACTTTGGTGCCGGGAAAGGCGGTCAGAAATCTAACTAAGTCGATTGCCGCAAAGTGATCACCATGGGCATGGCTGATAAAGATGGCGTCGATATTATGGTAGGGAGGCTCGCCCTTGAAAAGAGATTGCTGAATGGCCTGGGGAACCAGTTGATAAGTATTAAAACCGTTTTGAAAAAACGGATCAAATAAAATTTATCTATTCTTATGTTCTACCAATATAGCTTCGTTGCCAAGGTAAATAGCTTTACTAGTATCTGCAGCTTCTGCTAAGTCAGTTTTTGAATTTGCGCCTTGAGTTTGGTCTGCTGAGCCATTTAATGACATGATTAGACAACTCAGAAAAATCACAAATTGTCGCATGCTAGTCTCTACACGGTGGTTTTACTTAAAATCTAAAAAAGTTGCTTAGGCAGCCTCGAATGATAATAGTTGTTATGCTTAGCATATTATTACACACTCACTCCAAGCTCAGGGCTGACTAGAAAAATGATCATTTACCATTCTGAGAATCATCAATTGCATGCGCCCGAATATGAGTTTTATAGAGGTGAGCGAGTTCCTTGTTTTGAATCACCGAGGCGTGCAGATCTAGTACTTTCTCAATTGAAGAAGGAGCAGCATGAACTGCGACTACCTGATGTTGATAGTTCGACCACTCTGGCGCAAGTCCATGGTGCTCCATATCTTGAATTTTTAGAAAGCGCTTGGCAGCAATGGCTCGAACGCAACCCGGATAATGCGACTCAGCAACCTTTCCCCTCGGTCTGGCCGATTAGAAGCCTGCGCAGCGACGTCGAGCCAACTGATTTTATTGCCAAGCTGGGTCTATACTCAATGGATAACGGCAGCCCCATGGTGGCAGGTACTTGGGCAGCGGCTAAGGCAGGCGCTGATGCCGCGGCTAGTGCCGCTGCACTCGTGGTTGCGGGGCAAGCGAGTGTATTCTGTGCAACTCGTCCGCCTGGCCACCATGCAGGAAAAGACTTTATGGGAGGCTATTGTTTTTTGAACAATGCTGCGGTTGCGACCCAGACTTTGATAAACGCGAGCATCGAAAAAGTGGCAATATTGGATGTAGATTTTCATCACGGCAATGGCACTCAAAGTATCTTCTATGATCGAGATGATGTGTTGTTTGCGAGTATTCATGGCGATCCTAAAACAGAATATCCGTTTTTCCTGGGTCACGCTGATGAAACCGGAGAAGGCCCAGGCCAGGGATATAATTTGAACCTACCATTACCTGCGGGCACTCAGTCAGAGCAGTGGTTCGCAGCTCTTGATACCGCGGCAAAGAGGGTTAAGC